>CAZFFN010000023.1:0-12682 GCA_964518165.1 uncultured Thermoplasmatales archaeon | reverse complement strand
TGGTCTTTCTGAGACTTACCCCTCTCTGTTTTTTCATTTATTGCATCCCGCTTTAAATGAAAAGCAGAGGGGTTCAATTAATTTTTCAACAGCCTATTTATTTAATATTAATATAAAAACATTTAAATACTTATAAAACAATTATATAATACAGGATGGGGGAGTTATCCTAATTTTTTCCTATCTCTCCTCACCACCTCCACGGCTTCCCCATCCAAAAAGATTATTTTAGAAGATTTGACACCACATCTAAAAAACGAGGTACGGTATCATAACCTTCGATTTCTGACGGATTTATCCATCTGTATTCTGAATGTTCCCAGTCTATATTTATTTTACCATTTTTTTTAAAAAAAAGAAATGTAAATACTTTCCAGTTATATTTTTCACCTTTGTAATTATCAGTAAAACTGATACTTTCTCCTTGTCTAACTAGCTCAACTTGGTCTTTAGTAAGTCCTACTTCTTCATTTATTTCTTTATAAGCAGTATCAACTGGTTCTTCATTTTTTTCGACATAACCAGATATTCCACTCCACAATCCATTATAAGTTCTAACTTTATCGGATCTTTTGAGAATAAGGATTTTTTCTTCTTTATCTTTTAAAATACTAGTTACAACGCTAGGCATTTTTTTTCTATATTTTTACATGATTTTTTTATTCTTAACATTTTGGAAGTTAAAAAAGGGGTTAAAAAATATTCACATATTTGATATAAAGTCCATAATAAGTAGTTTAAAAACTACAGAGCATAAAATTAAAACAAAAATTCCAATCCCTATATATCCTAATTTATATCCTGCTTTAATAGAGGATAGACCAAAAAATACTGCAATTACTCCAAAAATTAATCCTATCCATACATTAAAGGTCAAAATCAAAAGACCAATTATTCCTAAAACAGAAGCATACATCCAATCATATCTAAGATCGCCGGAGGCCATTTTTTATCCCATCTCCTTGATTTTTAATACATTATGATATATATATTGTGAAAAGTTCAATATATTTTATAATTTTTTACAAACATAATCAACAACAGATTCAAAAACAGCTCTACCGTCACCTACATTATCTTTAAGTCCTTCTTTTGTCCAATTTGGATGTTGATAACGGTAAAAGACACGTTCAGGGTGAGGCATCATACCAAAGACATTTCCAGCCCTATTACAAATACCAGCAATATTTTTAACTGATCCATTTGGATTCCATGGGTAATCAGCATATTTTCCTTCTGAATCGACATATCGGAAAACAATCTGGTCGTTTTCTTCGAGTTCTTTCAAATATTTTTCTTCTTTGTCAAGTGGAAACAAAAGTTTACCTTCAGCATGAGCACTAGGGATAAGCCTAATCTCATTTTCAGGGATTTTTTTTGTAAAAATACATTTGCCCTTATTTTCATGTTTCAGATAAGTAGGGCGGCACTCAAACCTATTACTATCATTAATATTTAGACAAGCATCAGGAACCTCTCCCATCTCATATTTAATACCAGGAAGTAACCCCAATTCTGTTAAAATCTGAAAACCATTGCAGATACCAATAATAGGATAATTACTTTTTACATATTCTTTAAGAGAATTTCCAATTTTACTTTTCATTCTTGCTGCAAAAATAGCACCAGCACGAATATAATCACCAGCAGAAAAACCACCCGGAAACATTATACATTGAAAATCAGATAGATCTCTTTTTTCATCTTTATTACAATCGATGTGTAGAAGCTGCTTTAAGTGAACAAACTCAGGGCTTGTACCAAGATTATCAAATGCATCATATGATTCTTGCTCACAGTTGGTCCCTTCGATTCTTAAAATAGCGACTTTTATGTCTTCTTTTTTCACGGGTTTTGCCACCTAAATAATACATTTTCCGTAATAGAAGACTATTATTATTGCTTTTCCTATTATATAGAGAAAACATGACAATTACAGCTTGTCCGAAATGCGGTAGTAGAAAGATATTTCAAGGTAGATTAAAAGAAGGAATCCTCATAGGTGTCACGCCTACTAAATATGTATGTAGAAACTGCGGATATCAAGGTTCACCATTGATTTTTGATAATGAATCTGAGTACAAAAAATTTCTATCCCAAATAGAGGCTGAAGATAAAAAAACAGAGGAAAGTATCTCTAAAAAAGACAAAAAAAGATTAGATGAAATAAAAGAAATAGATAAATCCTTTGAAGAAGGTAAAATATTAAAAAATATGACCTCAAAACTTGGAGTTTGTCTTATAATTGCAGGTATTTTAATTTTATCTTTTACTAGAGGTGTATATATTTATCAGATAGGAACGATAATCTTTGATGGTATAATATTACTGATTACTGGTTTAATAGTTGGAAATAAAAATAATCTAAAAATAGATAAATATCCTAAAATCTCAGGTATCATCTATATAATCAGTGGTGTATTTTTCCTTTCTTTATTTTTAATAATGTTATATTTTGCTATGAACATGGATTTATTTTTAACTCCTTCTGAACCGAGGGCTTATTTATTAGGGATGAAGGATTTTATGACAACTATTTCAATTATTTTTATTGTGTTTAGTTTATTTGAGATAATTGGTGGGATTTTTTCAATTCTTAAAAAAAGATGGGGAATAGTTATAATTGCAGGTATAATTGGAACAATAATATTTCCCCCATATAGTATAATTCCTTCACTAATAGCATTAATACTCATCTCTTTATCAAAAGAAACGTTCAAATCAAATAATTCCTCATAATAGAGGGTAAACTTTTAGAATACTCTTTTTATAAGGTTTTCATCCTATGACACAATATAATCTTACACATCTTGATAAACTAGAAGCTGAAGCAATATTTATTATGCGTGAAGTTGCAGCGCAATTTGAGCGCCCTGCTTTACTTTTTTCGGGTGGAAAAGATTCAATTGTAATGGGTCATGTTGCAAATAAAGCATTTTTCCCAGCTAAAATCCCTTTCCCGTTTTTACATATTGATACAGGCCATAATTTCCCTGAAACACTTGAATATAGAGATAATTATGTCAAAAAACTAGGCGCAAGACTTGTTGTTGGATCAGTTCAAGACTCAATAGATAAGGGCCGAGTGAAAGAAGAAACAGGTAAATATGCTAGTAGAAACTACTTGCAAACTACAACACTTCTAGATACCGTCGAAGAACACAAATTTGATTGTCTGATAGGTGGCGGTCGACGTGACGAAGAAAAAGCTCGGGCTAAAGAAAGATTTTTTTCACATAGAAATGAGTTTGGAGAGTGGGATCCAAAAAACCAAAGACCTGAACTATGGGATTTATACAATGGTAGATACAATATAGGTGAACATTTCAGAGTTTTTCCCTTGAGTAACTGGACAGAAATGGATGTATGGCAGTATATCTTAAAAGAAAAAATCGATATTCCAAAACTTTATTTTTCTCATAAACGTAAATGTGTAATTAGAGATGGTGTGCTTCTTGCTTATACTGATTATTTGAATATGGATGAAGAAGAAAGAAAAAATGCAAAAACAATGCAGGTTCGTTGTAGAACAATCGGCGATATGACTTGTACGGGTCTTACTAAATCAAAAGCTAAAACTCTCGAAGAAATCGTAAATGAGGTCGCGCAAATCAGAAGTTCAGAGCGTGGAAACAGAGCTGATGATAAAAGATCAGAAACTGCTATGGAAGACAGAAAAAAGGAGGGATATTTCTAATGATCGATCAAAATGCATATCTAGATATGGAGTTACTTCGATTCACAACAGCTGGTAGTGTCGACGATGGAAAAAGTACTCTTATAGGTCGTCTTTTATATGATAGTAAAACCCTTTTTTCAGATCAAATTGAAACAATTGAAAAAGTAAGCCAGAAACGCGGTGAAAATCTTAATCTAGCCCTTCTTATGGATGGGCTAAAATCAGAAAGAGAACAAGGGATAACAATAGATGTAGCATACAGATATTTTGCAACACCGAATCGTAAATTTATAATCGCTGATACACCTGGTCATCCGCAGTATACTAGAAATATGGTCACAGGAGCATCAACAGCAAACCTTGCTGTGATCTTAGTTGATGCAAGAAAAGGAGTTGTTGAACAGACTCATAGACATATCTTTATTGCATCACTCTTGCAAATTCCACATTTTGTAATATGTATAAATAAAATGGATTTAGTTGATTTCAAAGAAGAGGTATATAATAATATCAAAAAAGAAATCAAAGATTTTGTATCAAAACTAGATGTCCATGATGTTTTTTTCATACCAATCAGTGCTCTGCTTGGTGATAACGTAGTTGATAAATCAGAAAACATGGCCTGGTATGAAGGTTCAACTCTTTTGTATTTACTTGAAAACATTCATATCGCTAGTGATGAAAACCTAATAGACTGTCGTTTTCCAGTTCAATATGTACTTAGACCTCGTGATGACAAATTTCATGACTACAGAGGATATGGGGGGAAAATTGAAAGCGGTATTTTCAAACCTAAAGATAAGGTAAAGGTTCTTCCATCTGGTTTTACAACAAAAATTAAATCAATTGAGGATCAAGATAACAAAAAAATAAAGGAAGCATTTCCACCTATGTCCGTAACATTGCAGCTTGAAGATGATTTGGATGTAAGTAGAGGCAATATGATAGTAAGGAAAAACAATGTCCCAATAATTAGTCAAGATATAGATATGATGATCTGCTGGATGAATAAAAAGAAAATGGAACTAGGTAAAAAATATATCATAAGACATACTACAAATGAAACAAAATGCTTAGTTAAAGAACTATTATACAAACTTGATATAAACACTCTTCATAGAATTGAAGATGCTAAAGACTTGAAACTAAATGAAATAGGTAGAATAAAAATTAGGACTGCTAAACCTCTTTTTTATGATGAATACAAGGAAAACCGTGCAACAGGTTGTATGATACTTATTGACCCGCATACAAATGAAACAGTGGGTGCAGGTATGATTAGAGAGTAAGGATGGTTAAAATATGTTAGATGATTTAAAAGGAAAAGGACTACTTATCCATCATTGGGATACAGATGGAATAAGTTCAGCTAAGTTACTTTTTGAAAAACTTGGAGAAAAAATTGTAGTAAATAGAACACCTACTTTAGGCAACTATTTTTTAACTGAAGATGAAATTGAAAAATGCATTGGTTTTGATTTTATAATTGTAGCTGATATGTCTCTACCTAAAGAAAACATATTAAAACTTAAAAAACAAACAAACAAGGTCTTAATTTTTGATCATCACTTAGGCGAAGTAATAGAGGAAGTTTTTCACAATAACCCCATTATAAAAGGAAAAGACCCTGATCGTTATCCATCTGCTAGTTGGATTGTAAATGACTATCTAAATAATGATGTAAACCTTTTTGCAATACTTGGAATCATAGGGGATCATGAAGAAAAAATAAAGAATAATCAAAAGTTCAGTAAAATCATAGATAATTATTGTAAAAAGAACAATCTTACCTTTGAAGATCTACATAAAATGGTGTATCTTCTTGATTCAAACTATAAGATAGGTGATAAAAAGAGAGTGGAAAAAGCACCAGTATATCTGCTTGAACACGATAAACCAGAAGATATCCTTGAAAACAAAACCTGGAATAAAAACCTGAATAATTTAAATAAAGAAATGGAGAAACAACTCAATATTCCAGAGGAAAAAATTGATAGTATAATTCTTAAAAAAATTAGTACACCCTATAATATTATTTCAACAGTAACTAGGAAAGTTGCGTGGAGGTCAGGTAAAAATACAATAGTTATAAACACAGGTTATTTTGATGATAAAGATCAACTATATGTAAGATCCACAAAAACTGCTGAGCCGCTTATTAAACGCGGTAAAGAACTCGGCCTAAAATGCGGCGGTAAAAAAGAAGTACTAGGTGCAATAGTTCCAAAAGAAATGACAAATAGTTTTGTCGATGAAATTGTTTCTTATCTAAAATAATAGGATGATTCTATGGAAAAGCAAATTGGTTTTACAGCATGGTTCACTGGTCTTCCATGCTGTGGAAAAACTACTATTGCAAAAAAAATATATAAAATCTTAAAAGACAAAGGATACAAAGTCGAGCACTTAGATGGAGATATAGTTAGAGAGGATTTAACTTCTGATCTAGGTTTTTCAAAAGAAGACAGGGATGAAAACCTAAAGCGTGTTACTTTTGTTGCAAAACTTCTTACAAGAAACAATGTGATAGTTCTAGCAACCTTTGTTTCACCTTATAGAAAAAGAAGACAGAGATCAAAAAAACAAATTGGAAACTTTGTTGAAATATATGTAAAGTGTTCAGTTGAAGAATGCAAAAAGCGTGATGTAAAAGGAATGTATAAAAAAGCAATCGCGGGGAAAATCAAAAACTTTACAGGTGTAGATGATCCATATGAAGAGCCACTTAATCCTGATCTAGTAATTGATAGTGAAAAAGAAACTGTAGATGAAAGTGTTTCTAAAGTTTTGAAAAAACTAAAAGACCTTGATTACATTCAGAACCTGTAAAAAATGAAAACAGAAACTCATGATAAAGCAGTTTTTCTTCTTTCAAAAAAAGATATATTGTTTCTATGTATCGGATTTCTATTACTTTTTATAATAACTATTGCAGCTTATAATGATATAACTCCAGATGGATTAACACCAGACGGTCAAATAATGATTGGAATACTTCTAATGGCTGCGATTTTTTGGATAACTGAGCCAATTCCACTTCCAGTAAATGGCCTATTGATAATGATTGCTCAGCCCATCCTTGGTATAATGAAGCCTGAATCAGTTTTCTCAAGCTTTGGAAACCAGGCAGTTTTTTTCTTAATAGGTGCTTTTATTATTGCTGCAGCTGTAGAAAAACACGGCCTTCATAAAAGAATTGCACTAAAATTTCTAAGTAGATTTGATCAAAACCCAAGGCTTTTCACACTTGGAATAATGCTATCTTGTGCATTTTTATCATTTGTAATGCCTGAGCATGGTGTTGCTGCATTGTTCTTACCGATTGTAATATCAGTTCTTGTTGCAATGAAGGTTGTACCAAGAAAGAGTAACTTTGGAAAGATAAGTCTATTAAGTATAGCATATGGATGCTCAATTGGCAGTCTTGGAACATTAATAGGTGGAGCTAGAAATCCTCTTGCTATAGGTTTTCTATCTTCTCTTGAGGATCCAATCATTGTTTCATTTGCTGAATGGATGATATATTCCATGCCTATTGTCTTAATCTCTCTTCCTCTTGTGTGGCTTATATTAAACTTTAGTTTTCCAATAAAAGAAAAAAATATAAAAGATGCAAGAATGGAAATTCAAAAACAAGTTAAAGAGTCTGGAAAGATATCAAAAAAGGAAATAACTGTTCTTTCAATAATGATTATAACGATTCTATTATGGATTCTCTTTTCTCATCATACCTATTTTGGTCTAGCGGTAATTGCGATATTTGGATCATTTCTTATGTTTCTATCAGGTTCGATAAACTGGAAGGATGTAGAAAAAAGGATTCCCTGGGGAATAATTCTCATGTACGGTGGAGCAATAACTCTAGGTATTGGTATGCAAGGAGTAGAACTTGGTGGAACTGGTGCAGGCGAGTGGATTGCAAATCAAATTTTTAATACAGCTGGAGTAAACGTTCCTGTAATAATACTATTTATGATAGTTTTTACTGTGCTTCTCACAAACATCATGTCAAATGTTGGAGCGGTAGCTATACTTCTACCGATTGGTGCAAGTATAGCAACAAAAATAGGGGTTTCCCCTCTTTTAACAACTCTATTAATTGCATTAAGTGGAGGCCTAGCTTTTATGTTTGTAATAGCAACTCCAGGTAATGCTATAACTTATTCAGCAGGGTATTATTCTACTAAAGACTTACTTAGAGGAGGAATTCTAGCTAATATCATCTGTATAGGTATTGTGTTTATGGTTGCAATGGTCTACTGGATGGGGGTTTTAAATATATGATTTATAATAGGAAATGGTAAAAATGTTTGAAAATATATTAATACCAATATCATCAGAGTTTTATCCAAAGCAAGTTCTAAAAAGAGGACGTTATTTATCAAAAAAATTCAATTCAAAATTAACATTTTTATATATAATTGAAGAAAAAGCACTTGAAGAAACTGATCAACTAGTGAATTCATATATGTCAGATTTTGAAATAAATCAAACCAAAAAACAGATAATTAAAGCAAAAAAAATATCTGCGGATAAAATGGTTTTCAATGATGTATATAATTTTTTCAAAGGAAAAAAAGTAACTTTTGAAGAAAAAATCAAAAAAGGAGAGTTTACACCAATTATTCTTAAGGAATTAAAAAAGAAAAAATATGATTTAATATTGATGGGTTTTGAAAAAGAATGCAGGCTTAAATATAGACTACTTGACAAAGTAGATATACCAGTATGGATTGAAGCAAAAAGCGATAGCAAAAAAATTCTAGCAGTAACCTCCAATGTTACACCAAATGAGAAAGTAATAAAGATGTCTATGAAACTATCAAAGAAGTTAGGTTGGGCCTTGGATATGCTTTATGTAGTTGACCGGGAAGATTCAACTTTAGTTGATGAGAAAGGAAAAAGATCAAGTAAAAAAACAGAAAATGATCTAGTTTTAATAGGTGATACTTTTCTAAAAAAGATAGAAAAAAAAGGAATTAAAATAAAAATGGTCAAAGGTAAAATTGAAAAAGAGACTGTTAAGACTGCTAAAAATATTAATGCAAACTTAGTAATAATTGGTAAAGAAGAGAAAAGAAAAGGAATATTTGGCCTTCCTATAAAAAACGTTAAACAAAAGATATGTGGGAACTGTGAGTATTCTATTTTGTTTGCTAATTAATACATTTCCTATTAATATAAAAATTTTTTATAATTTTTATTGTATTAATACTTTCAATTACCCTGTTTTTATCTTTATAAACGAAAGTAACTGTTTTTAATTATAGCCTCTGAAAAATGTGCCGTAGAAATATTAATATACTATGGTATATATTGGTATAAGATGGTATAATGAAGGCAACAACGATAAAAATACACAAAGAAACAAAAGCTGAAATAGATAAATATAGAGAATATAAAAATGAAAGCTATGATGAGTTACTAAGAAAAATATTATACATTGTTAAATCAGTAAAAAAAGATCCAAAACTTTCAAAGGAAGCAATAAAAGCAATCGAAGAAGCTAGAAAAAGAATGGATAAAGGCCATTATTATACAGAAGAAGAGGCTAAAAAAATACTAGGCCTTGAATAGATGTATAATATAATATTTGATAAAAAAGCATTAGAATTTCTAAATAAAAATGATAAAAAATTAAAAGAAAGAATTTTTAAAAAAATTATTTCAACTAAAGAAGATCCTTTTAGGTTTTTTCGAAAGCTTAGTTATAGACAGGAATATAAATTAAGAGTAGGAAGCTATAGAATTATTGCTGATATAGATAAAAAATCAAAAAAGATCAAAATTCGACTAATTATGCATAGAAAAAATATCTATGAACGATATTAAATAGTTTATATTGAAAACAAACTAAACGAATTTTGTTTTTTGGGTTTATATCACTAGAAACCTGAAGAATAAATCAATTTTATCTAAATTTTTTTAAATAGTTATCAATTAGTAAAGATAAAATAATGGGATAAGGATTCAAACAAAAAGGATAGATTATATGAAAGCTGTAATTTTAGCTGCAGGTGAAGGAAAAAGACTTAGGCCTTTTACTGATACTCTCCCAAAAGTAATGTTGCCTGTGGCAAATAAACCAATATTAAGACATGTAGTTGATTCACTTGAAAAAACAGGTATTGATGAAATAATAATTATTGTTGGATACAAAAAAGAAGTAATAATGGATTACTTCAAAGATTATAAAAATATTAAAATCTCTTTTGCCACTCAAAACAAACAACTTGGAACAGCCCATGCACTACTCCAAGCAAAAAAGAAAATCAAAGGTTCATTTATAGTAGTTCCTGGAGATAATATAATTGATAACAAAAGCATTACAAATCTAATAGAAGATAAATCGAAATATTCGCTTTTAATAAAAGAGCATTCTCATCCATCAAAATATGGCGTTGTTTTTACTGAGAAAGGAAAACTTAAAAAAATAGTTGAAAAGCCAAAAGAAGAAATCGGTAAATTCATATCAACGGGTATCTATAAATTTCCAAAAACTGTTTTCAAAAATATTGAAGAATTAGCAAAAAAAGGTGTTTATGATCTAACTTCAACTATTGAATCAGTTTTAAGTAAAGAAAATATTAATACAATTACTGCAGACCAATGGATGGATATTGTTTATCCATGGGATCTATTATCTGTAAATGAAACTATGATACACTCGATTAAATCCTCAAAAAGTGGGACAATTGAAAAAAACGTTGCTATAAAAGGAGCGGTATCAATTGGTAAAGACACAAGAATTTACTCAGGGTGTTATATCATGGGGCCAGTTACAATTGGAAAGAATTGTGAGATAGGGCCAAATGTATGTATTTTTCCATCTACTTCAGTTGGAAATAATTCTGCTGTTCATCCTTTCACAGAAGTTCGAAATAGCGTTATTATGAACAATGTTCATATCGGATCAAATTCATTTGTAAATAATTCAGTAGTATCAAAAGGAACAGTTTTAAATAACAATTTTTCCACGTCAACTGGTAAAAAACATGCTGAAATCGAGGATGAATGTAAAATAATTGAAAATATTGGTGCATTAATTGGTGAGGACTGTGTCATAAAAGACCATGTTGTAGTTGATCCAGGAATAATTATTGGTAGAAAATGTGAAATTGATTCAATGAAAAGAATAAGAAAAAATATTGAAAGTAATACTAAAGTGATGTAACCTTGTGCGGAATAGTTGGATATACCGGTTTTAGAAATGCAAAAAAAGTTACAATTGACTGCTTGAAAAGACTTGAATATAGAGGATATGATTCAGCAGGAATAGCAGTTCTAAATAAAAAAATAAATATCTATAAAAAAGTAGGTGAAATCTCAAAAATTGAAAAAAATATACCTGATTTTGAGGGTAAAACTGCTTTAACTCACACTCGATGGGCAACTATGGGTGCTGTTACTGAAAATAATGCCCATCCCCACTCTAGTTGTGATAAAAAGATAGCACTCGTTCATAACGGAATTATTGAAAACTATCAAAAACTTAAAGAAAATTTAATTAAAAAAGGACACAATTTTTCTTCAAACACTGATACTGAAGTAATAGCTCATTTAGTTGAAGAAGAATACAAAAAAAATAAGGATTTTGAAAAAGCATTTGTAAAAGGAGTAAATAAACTAAAAGGTTCATATGCAATAGTAGCAATCTGTAAAGATCAAAAGGATAAACTTTTTGTTGCTAGAAAAGAAAGTCCAATTGTAGTTGGAGTTGGTGACAATGAAAATTTTGTTGCGTCAGACATTCCAGCTCTTTTAAAATATACTAATCGTGTAATTTACGTTGATGATTTTGAGTTTTGCACAATTCAACCAAACAAAGTAGAAGTTTATGATAAAAACTATAAAAGAATAAAAAAAGAAGAAAAACTCATTAAATGGGATATTAAAGATGCAGAAAAATCAGGTTTTCCACATTTTATGCTAAAAGAAATCTATGATCAACCGGATAGTGTTCAGGAAGTATTTAGAGGTAGAATATCTGAAATAGAGAGAACCATTGATTTTCCAGATAAAGTTGAATTTTTACTAAATAATGGTATTGAATCTATTCATATTGTTGCCTGTGGAACATCTTATTACTCTGGAATGGTTGCTAAATATTTTATTGAAAAACTAACAAAAATACCTGTTCATATTGAATACGCCTCTGAATATCGTTATTTTGGAACAAAAAACAAAAAGTCTTTAGTAATTGGTATCACACAATCCGGTGAAACAGCTGATACTTTAGCAGCACTTCGTGAAGCAAAAAACGCAGGCTGCAGAACGTTAGTTGTAACTAATGTAATTGGTAGCACTGCTACTAGGATTTCTGATGCATATATTCTCACACAATCAGGTCCAGAAATAGGGGTTGCAGCAACAAAAACCTTTACATCACAGGTTTTAATGATGTTTTTAATAGCATTAAAAATTGCAGTAGGGAAAAACAAGCTTGGCCCTAGTGATCTTTATGATTATATCGTTGAAATTAAAGATCTTCCTAAAAAAATAAGAGCTGTTTTGGAAAAATCAGATGATATCAAAAAAATAGCAAAATTACTTAAAAATTCTCAATCTGTTTTTTTTATAGGAAGAGGTATAAATTTTCCTTTGTCTTTGGAAGGTGCATTAAAACTAAAAGAGATATCATATATTCATGCTGAGGGTTTTGCAGCTGGAGAACTTAAACATGGTCCATTTGCACTTCTTACTAAAGACACTCCTGTAATAGCTATTGCTACTAAAGATGAAACCTATGATAAAATTCTATCTAATATTGGTGAAGTAAAGGCACGTGGCCCAAAGGTTATAGCAATTTCTGATGAAGATGATTCAGAGATTGAAAAACATGCTGATTATGTAATTAGATATCCAGCTGATTCAAATCTATTATCTTCAATACCAATAGTTGTGATCTTACAGCTTCTTTCTTACCATACTGCAAACTTGAAAGGTTGCAGTATTGATAAACCTAGAAACTTAGCTAAATCAGTAACTGTGGAGTAATATTTA
>CAZFFN010000022.1:0-9588 GCA_964518165.1 uncultured Thermoplasmatales archaeon | reverse complement strand
CCTTTTCCAGGACCAATAAATTTTGCTTTTATCAGTCCTTCTCCTCTAAGATTGTTTAATCTATTGATTAACTTGGTTCTAGTAACATCTTTTATCTGTTTGCTGACCAATTCCATTATCTCTTTTGTCTCTAATGGTTCGTCTGTATCATCTATTATCTTTAGTGTTTCTTGTTCTAATTTGTCTATTCTCGCCACCAATGGCTAAATCGTCAATTTATTTTTTAAGTTTATCGGTTCATTCACCGATAGATATAAATAGACCTTAATAGATACATTAATAGGTTAATGTATAGGTAAACATTTAACCATAATAAAAAGGATAGAAAAGACAATGTTTACCCCAAAAGAGAGTGAAGAATCAATCGATTATTTCAATACCAAATTAGATTCACATTTAACCAGCTCAAAAAATGAGATGGTGGGAGGTAGAAACCAAGAATGGAAACAATTTATATCAAAAATAAGCCAGAAAGAAATCGAACAAACCCCAAATGGGGATATTATGAGGAATTTGGCTTATGCGCTAAAAAATATTAAAAGAACAGAATTTCCAATATTTTTAGACCCACAAACAGCCTCATTTGTAGACGTAGGAATACATGCAAAAATAAGACAATACTTATCTGACTCGACAATTGAAAAACATCTTAGATATGCTCGATTCATGGAAAATCATCCATGTCCAGTAGATTTTAGAAACCTAACGCCTGAAAGCTTTCTTAGACATATTGACTACAGACTTGAACTAGAAGATCCGCCAGCTACTCCAAATGCACTGAAACATGAGAAGAAAGCAATCCTTATGTTTCTAAGAGCTTACAACCAATACTCAGATCAATGGAAAAAACTAGTAAGAACACCACCTGTAACAGATAACGCTGAAAACATTGAAGTACCCTTTCCAACAGTTGTAAACGAACTATACCATGCAAAATACAGCAAAAACAAATACGAGAACATACTAATGCAAAGCATAGTTTTTCTGGGATTCAACTTCGGAATGAGACCACCGAGTGAAATCTGCAACCTAAATCTGGAAGACGTAATACTGAACAAAGATGAAACAGGATACATAAGAATACACGAAGACAAAAAACGAGGGAAACACAGAATAATAATACCATTCAACAAAACAGTACTTTCATCACCAGTATTCAAAACACCTAAAAACTACATTAAAAACTGGAGACCAAAAGTTGCAAATGACAAATCAGGAAATGCACTTTTTCTAAAGCCAGATGGGACTAGAATCACAGGAAAATACATAAGAGATCATATAACGCCAAAAGGAAAACAGATAGCAGGATCTTATTTTCACTTATACACAATGAGACACACATGTGCAACATACTTGTATGAATACACAAAGGAACTAGAGATTGTAAGACGAAGACTAGGTCATAAGAAACCATCAACTACTATCAAATATATTCACATCGCAGACAGTATAAAGAGGCAAGTTGGGAAACGCAATCTGTTCAATCAGGCCCTTAGATCAATTCCACAGAGAGGAAAGCCTGAGGTGATAGATTGTTTGGCAAAAAAGGTGCAATTTAACACTTCTACTCCTGAAAAATTCAGTGGGCCCGGCAGGATTTGAACCTGCGACCATCTGGTTATGAGCCAGACGCTCCGCCAGACTAAGCTACGAGCCCGTGAAAACTAACTTCCCGTAATAGAGCTTATAGTACTTAAAATTTAAATATAGAAAAAGTAGTCAAAACTAAGTCGTTAAAATTTTATTTTGATAATGATTTCCAGAAGTTGTATATTTCTTTGTTCAGCTCTTCTCTTCTAAGCATGAAATAAAAATCATCACTTTGATCAAAAAAATTATCTTTGTTTTCTAAATATTTCTTTTTATCTTTATTCTTAGTCAGATTCAATCCTCTCCAAATTATTCTCTGTTTTTCTTTTTATTTATACTTATTTAGTAAAAATGTCAAATCGAAAAAACATCATGAAAAGGTTAATTAATAACATTTAGTTAAAGTATAACTCTCTATGGCAAGTCTTGAGATTTTGGCAAAGTATCCATTTCTAGAATCATCAAAAAATTATGTAGTTGAGAATAATCTTTCAGTAAATGAAATTTTAAACGATCCACTGTATGATAGAGCTAGAACCATTGGTATAGAACGACTTGATAATGCTTTTAAAAAAAGAAATGTAGGGTCAAGAAGTGTTGTTTCAGAGTCAGATTATATAATGGAATTATTGTCATATCCGATTGCAAGAATGCTTGCAGTATGTATTGATGATATATATTTCAAAAGAAGGTATGCTCTTTCCGAAGCTAGAAACTGCTATGAAAATTTATTAAAAGAAAACACAAATTTTGTTGTTGATATCTCAAAAGAGTTTAACATTAAACTTGATTATGATAAGGAAACAGAAAAAATCAAGATTTTTTTTGTTGATTATTTAAATTATGCTCCAACTAGATACAAAGAATGGAAAATGATCAACCGAGATATGATGGATGGATATATACATGTTACAAGAAAAGATTTAGCAAGAATTATTCAAGAAGCACTGCGCGCTAGAATCAACAAAGAACTAGATCAAAGAAAATGCAGCAAAGGAATTTATGAAACATTCAAAGAGGATATCATTAGGATACAAAACAAAGTAAAACTTCACCGGAAAGAAATTGAAGCAGCACCTGTTGGAAAACTTGATATATCTAAACTTCCGCCTTGTATGAAAGATATACTTAGTCAGATACAATCCGGAGAAAACGTTCCACATATGGGTAGATTTGCTCTAGTTTCTTTCTTGAGTTCATTGAAACTATCTACTAATGATATACTCAAACTTTTTAGTAGAGCACCAGACTTTGAAGAAGAAAAATCGCGCTATCAAATAGAACATATCGCAGGTGACATCTCTTCAACTAAATATAAACCACCTGCTTGTGAAAAAATGAGAACATATGGCTTGTGTCCTACAGATAAGATGGACCGGTTATGTAAAAGAAAAAGACATCCCTTAAGTTATTACAAAGCCAAATGGTATATGGAGAAAAAAAAGAAATGAATATGTTTGTAACTTTTGAAGGAATAGATGGATCAGGAAAATCAACTGTTTCAAAAAAAGTTTATCAGAACCTGAAAAACAAAGGATATGATGTTGTTTTAACCTTTGAACCAACTGATACATGGATAGGAAAATGTGTATCAAATTTCATAAAAAAAGAAAAAGATCCATATTCAACATCATTTGCATTTATCGCTGATAGAATAGAGCACTGTAAAAAAATCAAAGAGTCGATTAATTCAGGTAAAATTGTTCTCTGTGACAGATATGCTGATTCAACATATGCATATCAGGCTGCTCAAATTGAAAATGATATTAAAGATCCAATGAAATGGTTGAAAGAACTATCAAAAGATAGGATTTTAATTCCGGATATAACCTTTCTTTTTGTAATAGAACCAAAGGATTCACTTGCAAGAATACAAACCAGGGATGAATTAATTCCATTTGAGCGTCTTGATTTTTTAAATAAGGTCCATAAAAATTATTTGAAACTTTCAGATGAAGATCGTTTTATTAAAGTTGATGCGACAAAAAAAATAGATGAACTTGTAGATATTTGTATCGGAAAAATAATCTCCTAAATTTATTAGATATATAGACACGCGGTACATATTAATTTATATAAAATCGGCTGATTATTTTTTATAAAGATGAAAAGTTTGTATAATTAACAAAGTAAAATATAATAGGAAAATTATATAAACTTTAAGCAGCATAAACCAGATGTGAGAGAAAAAAAGCTCTTTTAAAATATAAGGGGGTTGATTTATATGGAAAGGAAATATGGAATATTTGCAATAGGCGTAGTACTGCTCTTTGTAGGTCTTGCAGTAACTCCTGCAACTGCAGAGAAGGCAATAAAAAAAGAAACTGAAGATATATTATTAGAATATTTTAGCTTTTCAGAGGATGGAAAGCTAGTAAAAAACAAACTAGCATTGTCTGAAGCTGATTTTGAAGAATTTAAAGATATGTTAGCTCAAATCTTTGAAAGTATAAAAAATAAGGCAGATTCATTAAAATTGAAATCTTTGCTTAACTCTTTAAAGCTTTTAGTTAAATATCCAAAACTAAGAGAATTAGCTTTTAAAATGATAAAACTTAGACCATTAAAAAGAATGGCTCTTGTTATGAGCTATGGGACAAGTTATAAGTTGAATCCATTGAAGGAAAATGAGATAAAGATCAGGCAAAGATTATCTACCTGGGCTTATAATGCAAAGGGTACACTTTCATCAAAAACATATATCTTAAGGCCACTTAAGACAGATTTTGATGTTCTAACTGGTGCTCAATTTGGTCTAATGTATAAATTTACTGGTATCTATATGTATATAGCTAGAAATGTTCCAAAACTAAGTTTTACATGTTTTATGGGATCAGCTCGTTTTGCAAATGGTTTTGATCTAAACATTCAACAGCCGGAGATACCTGATATACCACAAATTTAATCTCTTTTTTTCTTTTTTAAATTCTAATCTTAATATCAAAAAGTTATTTTGTAAAAGTGCTCCCGACGGGATTCGAACCCGTGTCTAAGCCTCGAGAGGGCTTGATGATTGGCCGGACTACACTACAGGAGCAATTTTTTAACCACTTGAAGAAATATGAAATATAGTTAAATATTTCTTATCTTTTATATCATCATCTACAGGTACAGGTTTTTTATCTTTCATTACAACGACTGTATCTGGTTTAAGATCAATTTTTTCAAGTAAATCTAGTATGTTTGAATTTTTATCTATTTCAACTTCTTTTTTCTGATTAGTTCTTGAAAGTGTCACCTGTACTTTCATTAAGAATCGATACCCATATATAAAACTCTTTGATTAAGCTTTTGAAAAAGGATTTGCTGGGGTAGCCAAGCCCGGCCTACGGCGGTGGTCTCGAAAACCACTGGTGTTTTCACTACAAGGGTTCAAATCCCTTCCCCAGCGCTTTTTTTAGTATATGGTAAATTTTTGTATAATAAAACTTAAATAGTATATAAATTAATATATTATTAAACAATTATTAAAATAGGTGTAAGATAAATGTTATCAAAAAAAATCATAATATTATTTACAATATTTGCTCTAATTACAATTTCAGTAACGCCACAAATAAATGCAACACAAGAAAAAACCTTAGGAATATTTGATAATATTCGCGTTCTTGATTTCAACACAACGCTAAGTCTATCAGTTAATGAAGAAGATATACCACAAAATCCATTGGATATAGGTATTGATTACAAGGTACCAATATCTATAAGTTTTAAATATGAAAACCCTCAGTTTTATCCTGCTTTTTTAACAGGTACAAAAGTTGGAAAATGGATACTTTTTAGAAATACTTCAAAGGATATGAGTGTAAATCTTAGTTTAGACATAACTTCACCTGATTGGTGTAAAGTAAATCTTACTGATGAAGTAATCCCAATAGATCTTTCAACAGATGAAAAAACTGCGACCTCAACTATAAACTTTAAAATAAAAGAAGGAACAAATGCTTTTGAAGAAGATAATATTGAAGTAAACGCTAAATTTACACCTCAACAAGGTTGGGGTTTACTTGAATCAGATGATTCTACTAGTTTTAAGATAATGTCTGAATATAAGGGTTCAATAGAAATAGAACACAAATACCAAGAAAATGATACAGTAATAGATACAAAACCCGGGAGAGAGTTTCAAGTTCCAGTAAATATTACAAATACTGGAAACGGTGAAACAAAGGTAATGATTTCACTTAATGATGAAATCGAAGAGTTTAATATATCAATTGCTCCAGAATCAGAAACAATTCCTGCAGGTGAAACAAAACAAACTATGATAACGTTTAATATATCAGGTAAAGAAGAATCATACAGAAAAAACCTAACTTTTACAGTATCTTCAGAATCAACAACAGACATAGAATTAGACCAGGAATATACAAAAGGTGAAACAGAGAGTTTTACAATAAAAATAAATGTTGTTAAACATGAAGAAGAAAACAATCACTATGGAAATCTTCTGATAATACTTGGAATCTTAATATTAATTCTATTAATTGTAGGATTAGTAATAAAATTCTTAAAAAAACGTTAATCTTTTTTTCTTTTAACTATTTTTAAATACAACAATTTAATCCTATTTTTATTGAGGGATCTATTAATTTGAAAAATATTAAACATCTAGATAGGTTAATAACTCTAATAAAAAAAGAAATGGAAAAATATAGCCAACCTATAGTTTCATCACTTGATAATGCAGGAATAAAAAAAACTCCATTTACAACACTTATCTCATGCCTTTTAAGCCTTAGAACTAAAGATGAGATAACTGAAATTGCATCGGTAAAACTCTTTAAAAAATATGATACACCTGAAAAACTATCAAATGTTTCAAAAAAAGAAATACAAAAAATTATCTATCCTGTAGGTTTCTATAGAGTAAAATCAGAAAGAATAATAAATATATCAAAAGAAATAGTTGAAAAATACAATGGGCAAGTACCAACTGATTTCAACGAATTACTAAAACTAAAAGGAGTTGGAAAAAAAACTGCAGCAATAGTTATGGTATACGGCCATAACAATTCAAACTATATTCCAGTTGATGTACACGTACATGTTATTTCAAATAGATTAGGTTTTGTTAAAACAAAAAACCCTGATGAAACAATGGAAAAACTAATGGATGAAATTCCAAAGAAATATTGGTCTGAAATAAACCATTTATTTGTAAATTTTGGAAAAAAAATATGTACAACCATTTCTCCTTTTTGTTCGAACTGCCCTGTTGAAAAATACTGTAAAAAAATAGGAGTAAAAAATCATAGGTAGATTAAAATAAAATGGTTTTTATAAGAAAAAAAATTATGTTTTTAATTACCGATTAATTTATAAATATGAAATAACATTCAATAATTCAAGGCGGATGGGATGCAGGATGACAAAGATAAATCTTTTACTAAGGATCATATAAGGCCTCTTGTTGTTAGATCTCTTAGAAGAAGTAATGTAAGAAAAAAAATAGCTGAATATCTTTTTGAAATAAGCCCAAGTGGTAGCTATACAAGTGAGATTGCATACAATGTAAAAACAACTCCTACAAATGTGATAGGTGCAATCAGAGGTATGGGTACTAGATATAAAACAGATGAATCATTGATCAAGCTTGATTTAGTCGAGCAAATTGAGAGCGGAGCAAACATAAAAATATATAAACTAACTGATTTTGGAAAAAAAATCGTTGAAAACATGAAAAAATAGTTTTTATTAAATCTCTCTACCTTTTCTGTTTAATTCAAACATAGTTGTAACATATCGTTCTTCAACTTGTTGCATGTTTCCATCTTCGTATTTTACTACAAGCCAACTGCTAGGGTGAGGGTAAGTATTAACAACACGTGCTTTACGTGGTTCTTCATCAGGATTAACTGGATTTTTTACTAAAACTTCAATTCCTCTTCTTATTCCTCTGTTTTTTAACATAATTTGTGCCTTAAAACAAATACATATTGTTTGGTATAAATATTTTTAGATGAGTAAGATTTCAATTTAACTTAAAAAATATTAGATCGGAAAAAGAGAAATTTATATATAGTATAGTATATTTAAGAAAAAGCTGGAGGGTAAAATTTAATGAAG
The DNA here is from genome assembly GCA_964518165.1 of uncultured Thermoplasmatales archaeon. Taxonomy (GTDB): domain Archaea; phylum Thermoplasmatota; class E2; order DHVEG-1; family DHVEG-1; genus CAYZTD01. The sequence continues at coordinate 1,929 of CAZFFN010000022.1, read as the reverse complement.
ATTGGATGTATTAATAAAGTAATTTTAACACTAGTATTTTTAAGCCTTTTTTTAGGTTATATAAGCTATAGTTGTGAAGCACAAAAAACAGATTATAACATTGAGGTTGTTGGAAAAGATTTTGAGTTTTTAGAAACAAAAACTATTGGAAATTCAAAAATTAATTATTATGATATAACTGTTAGGTTAAAAAATAGTGGTAATCAAGTTTCTGATGATATAACATTTGCAATATGGGAAGAAAATGAAGGAAAAACCATGCAGGTTAAACGCAATTCTGTTGTTCAACCAGGAGAAATTAAAAAGTTTGTTTTTTCAGATTGGATAGTTGAAGGAACCGGGGAACATACAGTTATCTATGAATACTATCCAACAAATTTAAATTCATCTGAATATACTTCTTACAATTCTGGAGAAGGCTCATTTAAAATTAATGATGGAACTGTAAAAGAAACTACAGATACTCCAGGTTTTGAATTCTTATCTATTATTATTGTAATTTGCTTTATATTGTTTTATATATATGATAAAAAAAAGAAAAAATAAAAAAAATTTTATTTTATTTGATTCACAATAATTACTGCATGATGGACCTCATCCATCTTTGACCCATCATACATTATAGAATTTTGAGGTGTATATGCTCTTTCAGTATATTCTTTTGCAAGCGAGATATGTTCTGGCCCACCAATTGCAATTAAATTATCGTCTTTATCATAGAACTCTGCGTTAATTTCAACTTCTATTCTTTTTTCTAATAGATTATGAAGTAAATATTTTACTTCAATATTTTTTAGAACATTTTTCTTCTGATTTGAATCCCATCTTTCATTCTCAACAAAGCTTGAATCTGCAAGTTCAACAACATCTGATTCTAATGTTATTTTACCTTCTTCTTCACCTTTAGTTAAAGCTTTTTGTTCAGATCCTATGCACCCACTGAAAAATAGAAGTGTAACTATAGATAAGGTACATATAGTAATTAATTTCTTTTCCATTATATTTTTCCCCTCCAATCAATATTTATTTTTTTGTTAATAGGTTTTTTATGATAAATATTTTTCTGATGATTTCAATCTAACAACAATGTTTATCTATATGTTTATTGATTTAGTATTAGTGGAGGGTCATTTTAATATATGGTAGAAAATTCTGATGTGTTAAAAGAGGTTTTATCAAATCTTATTAATATTTCTGCTAGAAAAACTAATACAACTCATGCAGTTTTATTGATGGATTCTTTGATTAAAAATTTGGGTAGTAAATACTCATTTTTAAAAAATATTGATATAAAGGATACTACTTTTCTTGAGGATACAAATCCTGTATCTGTTATGGCTCAAGTTGATAAGGTTGCTGCCTCTGAAGTGGGTATGGCTATTCATGATATTATCAATACTATGAATAAGTCTCTAGGTAAAGATGCAGGTTATTTTTTTATCAAAGAATTTTCCCGCAGTATTGATGATGAGTATCATTCAACTATGATGGATATGGGTGTTGATCTTGGACTTATGCAATTAGAACGGGAAGTTAACAGCATGCAAAAAAATTTAAAATCATCAAAATAGATAAATAAATTTTTATAAAATATTAAAAATCTTTTTTTTAACTCAAGAGGTGCACTATGTACTAATAAGCCTCTTCCATTAGTATGTACAAACGTTGATGGATTCTCGGTTGATGCTACTTTTATATTAGCACAAATTTATGCACCTGCATATGCACCGGTATATGTATCTACAGATAAAATATATAAGCAATCTACATATTTATCCGAGTAATGCTCTAAATGTTGTGTTAAATGCAGCATATAGGAGGGATGTGAATAGGATGGGAAAAAAAATAAAAGATATATTGAAGAATAAAGATGTTGGTGCTATAGGTATTGGCGCGTTGATTATTTTTATCGCCATGGTTCTTGTAGCA
>CAZFFN010000021.1:0-3265 GCA_964518165.1 uncultured Thermoplasmatales archaeon | reverse complement strand
TCCAGAGATATCCTGGTATAATCAGAATAATTATACCTATTAATAATCTTATAAAATCTAGAATATCTACTGGCAAAAAATCCTACCTCTCAATTATTTAATTTTTTTTTATCTTCTTCTGCTTTCATTTATAACAGCATGTAAAATAAGCCCGGTCATACCCATAAGCATCCCTGTTATAAACAAAAGCCCTGCAAGTGATGTTTGTGCAAAAGGAAAATATCCTAAGTCTTTGTAACTTAGATATGAAATCATACCAAGGATTAATCCTGAAACAAACATTAAAAACCCAGTAAGACCAAAAACAAGAAGGCTGTGCTCTACTTCAAGATATTGAAGAATTGAGATAATAACTGATATGCCATGTCCTATCGGCCCCTGGGTAGAAGTATCTCCTTCATAGGAACATGTTATAGGAACTTCGCTAAATGAAAGTTTTTTCTTTTTACCCTGCATGAGTATTTCAGCAGATACTCCCATGTTTGGGTCTTTTGGATCTATATTTTCGATTGCTTTTCTTGAATATGTTCTAAAACCACTCTGTCCATCCCCGACTTTTTCTTCATCATCTGAAAAACCATTGGTAATTTTTGTTAAGACCGCTATTCCAAAGCGGCGATACATAGGTACCATGTTGCCATGGCTATCCATGAATCTTGAACCGATTGAAATATCTGCTTTTCCTTCTGAAACAGGCCTCATGACTGTGTAAATTTGATCAGGGTCATGCTGGCCGTCTCCATCAAGTATTGTCATGACATCAAAATTGTTTTCACGTGCATAATTAAAACAGCTTTGAATTGCGGCACCGTATCCTTTGTTTTTTTTGTGTCTAACTATTTTTGCCCCAGCTAATTCTGCAATCGTTGTAGTTTTGTCTATGCTGCCGTCATCTATTATTACTACTTCATCAGCATATTTTTTTGCTTTAAGTATTACACTTCCAATTGTTTTTTCCTCATTATAACAAGGAATTGCTACAAGCGTTTTTGTTTCTTGTTTTTTTTCTTCTTTAATTAGTATGCTATCTATTTTCTTTTCTATTGGGTCAAGATTTATTTGAGCATCTAATTCTTGTACGGCTTGAATTCTTCTATCTATTTGATCAAATATACTTTCTTGCGTCATGATCAAGACCTTATTTTTTCCTTTTTTAAATTAACTTATCTCTTAGTCTCTTATCACCTCAAACAATTTTTTTTTGTTTGATCAATTCAAGCTAAAAGACATATGAATCTATTATTTGCTCTGAAATTCCGCAATGTTTTTTTACAATTTTTACAAAGAATTCTTTTTGTGCGGTTCCTGTGATTGAGTACAGATCTTCAAAAGAATCATTTTTTTCTAATTCTTGTATGACAAGTCTTTTTTGTATTTGTGAAATATTATAGTCTCTTGTGATTTTTGATAAAATATTAATCCAGTAACCAATTTTTTTTGAAGGGTCATCTGAAATGTTTTTTATAATTCCACATAAAATACAATATGGATGTAGTGCTACATCTGATATTCCAGTGCTGCTTGTTTTTTTAAAATTATGGTTTTCAATTGTTTTTCTAAGCCATATTCTTTGTTCTCTATTACAACTTATATGAGAACATATTTCAGTTTGGTATTCTCCCATCTCTCATCTCATCCCATCTCAGATTTTCTAAATCTTGCTCCCAAGCCTCTCCGGTTTTGTTTAGCATGCTATAAACGCATTACGAAACAATTACTGATGTAATATTTTTCCTATTTATAAATTTAATGATTATTTTAAAAAAATAGATATAACTCTGTCTGATGAAGCTGCTTTTTGGATTGCTGATAAATTCGACCACATGATATGAATATGCCCAAAGGATAAGAGATAGACATCAGGATTTATCTTTTATAAGCTACATATATGTCTGCTTCAATCATTTGATCATCTTTAAAGAAATGATGCGTAAAATAAACATTTCCATAAACGTCTACCGATGCTTCCCCTGCAAGAGGAGAAAATATTTTTTCGGGCTCTGACCATTCTCCATTAATTTTTTTAGATCTCCATAATGCATAATCTCTTGAAATCCATAACTCTTGCCCATCATGAGAAACCGCAGGAAATCCTTCATCTCTTTCTGTATTTATATTAAGATTTTGAAGATTCTCCCAATTGCCAAAAGCATCTTTTGTTAAAACCCATATATCCATCCCTCCTTTACCACCAGATCTTGCAGAATGGTAATAGAGTTTATCTTCATGAATGTGTAATTCTCCCACTTCCCATTCTTCAGGAAAATTCACTCTTTCAGAATTTTTAGCCACATTTGTGATTAAATCCAATTCTGCTTTAAACCAACACAATCCCCCTGAATAATCTGGACAAATATATCCTTCTCTTGCGGCACAATTCCAGATAATATTATCTTCACTTACATAAGCACAGCCATCAAAGGATAATTTTCCTGGCTCATTCAACAAAACTCTTTTAGGTTCACTCCATATTTCTCCAGATTTATAAGAAACATATATCCCTGTAACCTCGTCATGAAGCTGTTTTGTGATCGAAGCATTTACATCAGGGGTAAACCAAAAATAAAGCGTTTTTCCATCACGCATTATAAAAGCTGAATCCTCGCCCCCTGCAGTATTTATAGGATAAGGTAATGGAACAGGGTCATAATATTCATCAGATAATGATTTTGGAGGATTTAAATCTGTATCAGGATTGATTTTAATTGCATCTAAAGGGATTTCATTATATCTTGAAGATGATGGATACTCTTTTTTATCATTGAATACAACTAATAATGAAATCACTATTAATACGAGTATTCCCAATACTAAATAAAATCTCTTCTCCATAATTTTTTATAATTTTCTTATCTATAAATATATTTCCTTTTATGATGTTCTTCCCGCAGGACATCACCTCCCTTTAAAATTAAGTAATTCAAAAAGTGAATAAAAATAAACTTATCTTTAAATCTCAGGATTAAATAACTATATTTTTTTTATTTTTTAATCCTTCCAATTAATTTTTTCTTTTAGAATTTCAACTTTTAATATTAAATCAGTATGTATCTTTGGAAGGTTTTGCATCATACCTAGCTTATTATCATACAGAAGAATAAATGTATCCTGCATGGCGTTTAGTGAATCGGATTTCACAGAATTTAAAAATTTGTAAAGACTGCTTATCTCTGAATCAGTTGGTCTTGAAAAATTGATAAACTGAGAAAGAGAATCAATTAATACTATGTCTGGGTTACATTTGCTTATGCCAAATGTTACAATC
>CAZFFN010000020.1:0-6269 GCA_964518165.1 uncultured Thermoplasmatales archaeon | reverse complement strand
ATAGTTGGGACTGGAGAAATGTAGACGGAAAAGATTACACAACCTCTGTAAAGGACCAGGGAAGGTGCGGTAGTTGTTATGCATTTGGAGTAATAGGTGCTCTTGAAGGTGCATACAAAGTTCAAAAGAATAAACCTAACGCAAATATTGATTTATCTGAGCAGTTCATGGTATCTTGTGGTTATGCTTGTTATAGAAGTGATGATGATTTTAAACCGAGGATGAACGGTTGTGGAGGTGCTACATTTGATATATCTGTAGACTTTATAGCAAGACACGGTGCAATACCTGAAGGAAAATTTAATTATGACAGTGGCCGGGATGAAGATACAGAAGAATATTATTTTCCTTCCTGCAGTAGCCAGGATAAAGAAGATTCCTGGAGAAACAATTTGATTAAAGCTAATTGGGGTAAAGTTGGAGGAAATTTAGATAATATAAAGGATAAATTGGTATCGTATGGACCACTTGTAACTAGTATGAGAGTTTATGAAGATTTTAGAGGATTAACTAAAGATGGAACTCCTTTTTACCCAAGTTATCCCGATGAAGATGTATGGGCAGATGATGTTTATTATCAAAAAGAGGGAGATCCACTTGGTTACCATATGGTTGTAACTGTTGGATATAAAGATGATGAATCTTATCCTGGTGGCGGATACTGGATTTGCAAAAACAGTTGGGATACTGATTGGGGTCTTGATGGCTTTTTTAAAATAGCGTATGGCGAATGTAAAATAGATAGAACTGTTGCTTATTTTATGAACATAAAAGATAATGGTGATTTTGAGGAGCCTGCTGTAGATCTTGTTGGTGCTTATATCGGCCCTTTTGATGGCATTTTGTATATGGAATTAAAGGGAGATACAGACGATAATTCGGTTAGTAAAACATTTGAAATTTCCAACTCAGGAAACTATGGGTCCAAACTAGATTGGAAGATTACAGAGGGATATTCATTTGATTTTTATCCAAAAGAAGGTTATGATCTAGAAATAGGTGAAACTGTAACAGTAAGAGTTACTTATGATGTCGATGGTTATAAGGATGATGAGGAGATTATTACAATAAAAAGTATGGATGATGATGGTTGCATGGATCAAAGAAAGCTTGGTATAAGAATAAAAATTGATCAAGCTAAAAATAAATTGAATCTATTCAATTTTAGATTTTTTGAAAAAATTCCTTTCTTTCAAAATCTTTTATTATTCAGTTGAAAATTAAGCTTTAATATATACTATTTAGAAATATTTATATATTTGATAATATAAATATGTTAACTTAGATAATTTGTGATGTGATAAGTATGAAATTAAAAATAATTACGATTTTTTTGCTAGTATCCTTATTATTATCCAATGTTTTTGTTACGGGATCTAATTTGTCTATTAATAACAAAAGTCATAAAAATAATTTTGAAATTTTAAATACTTCTCCATCAAGTTTTGATTGGAGGAGCGCAACAGTTAATGGAGAAAATGGAAACTGGATCACTAGTCTAAAAGACCAGAATAAATGCGGTTCTTGTTGGGCTTTTGCAACAATTGCAGTTATAGAATCAGTTATAAATATCGAAAATAAAAATCCTGAACTGGATTTGGATTTATCTGAGCAGTATATGCTTTCCTGTGCTACAAATGATTTAGATTCTTGTTATGGGTGCGAAGGAGCGGATTTATACACTTGGCCTAAGGATAATTTTCTTGATTGGGCTGTTGATAACGATGTAGTTTATGAATCATGTTTTCCTTATACTGGAAGTGACTCAACTACATGCAATAGTAATTGTGAAAAGGTAACAGATGTATTAAGCTGGGATTATGTTGATGGAAGAAACAATATAAAAAACAAATTAATTGAAAAAGGCCCGCTTTTCTGTACTATAGATGTATATGAAGATTTTTATTTGTACCATCCAAGCAGTGTTTATTTTCCTACTGATAGTATTACAGAATCTGACCATGCTATGGCGATAATTGGTTATAAAGACACTCCAAATAATGAAAATTATGAAGGTTATTGGATTTGTAAATGCAGTTCAAATACTTATGGGGCTGGTGCTATTAGAAAAATTGCATATGGTGTATGTAGAATAGAAGATCATGTTATTTCTATCGATGTAGCCTCGGGGTATACTCCACCTTTTCAAGAAGCAGATCTTTATTGTTCTGGTTCGATAATTTTTAATGATGTGGAACCTGGCAAAACTGTAGATTCCTCAGATAGTTTTATTATTAAAAATAGAGGCGATTCAGGTTCTGTTTTGAGATGGGATATAAAAAGTGAACCAAATTTTGGTAGAAATTGGAATATAATTGATGAAGATGGTTTTATTTACACTCAATTTCCTGAAATTGAAGGTGGATCTCAAAAAGAGTTTTGGATAAGTGTATATACTCCTACAGATCAGGAAGAAAGTTTTTCAGGTCAAATTGTTTTTAAAAATTTAGAAGATCCAACTGATACAGACAGTTTAACTATAAGTATAAATACTCCAAAAAATAAGCACAGAGTAAGAAATGTTTTTAATATTTTTTTCAAAAAAAATTTAATTTTTGAAAATTTTTTGTTCAATAGAGGTAATACATTATGAAAATAAAGATTATTTCAGTATTAATCATTTTAGCATTTATCCTTGTAACTTTTAATGTGACTGGGTTAGACAGCAAATATACAAATCAATCAACTTTAGAAACAAATCTTATTAAAACAAATAATAATCTACCAGTTAAATTTGACTGGAGAGATGCTTCATTTGATCAAAGGGGCAATCCAATACCTGGTAACGGTAATGGATATAATTTTATGACTTCAGTTAAGAGTCAAGGCCAATGCGGTTCTTGTTGGGCATTTGCAACAATTGGTGCTTTGGAAGGACTTTATAAAATAATGTATAGAGATCCATATGAAACAATTGATCTATCTGAGCAATACATGGTTTCATGTGGTGATTGGACTGATGGTTGTTATGGATGCAGAGGTTCGTTTAAATGGACCGATTATATAAATTTTTTATCTTGGGTTAAAGATCATGAGGCGATACCAGAAGAATATTTTCCATATAGCAGTGGGGATGGTATATCACCTGATTGTAGTGAGAAACTTCCAGGCTGGCAGGATCATAAATTATTGGTAGATAGTTTCGATTATCTTGCAGATAATAATATACACGATATAAAGGACAAGTTAGTCAATATAGGACCGCTCGTTGCATTTATGGATGTATATGAAGATTTTAAAAACCCTAATTATCCAGATAGAGAAAAATGGCCTGATGATGTATATACTCAAACTTCAGATAACTGGGTTGGCCCACATATTGTTGTGATAGTTGGATACAACGAAGAAGATCCAAATAATAAATATTGGATATGTAAAAACAGTTGGGGTAAAAACTGGGGTCTTACAATAAATAATGAAGAAAATCATGGTTATGACGGCGGATGGTTTAAGATTAAATATGGTGAATGTAAAATAGAAACAGATGTAGCGTATGTCTTACTTAAAGATATTGTAAAACATGCAGATCTTCAACCTGTTTACTATGAGCCTGACTTAGAATGGGCAGATATTGTCCCAGGTGATACAATAAATGGGGAATTTCGCATTACAAACATGGGAGAAGATAATTCCCTTCTTGACTGGCAGATAACTAATACTCCTGAATGGGGAACATGGGAATTTAGTCCTTCAAGTGGAACAGGTCTAGAAAAAGACGATACCATTAATGTTGAGTTTTCTCTTACAACACCTGTTAAGAATAATGCTGATTATTCAGGAAAAATCAGAATAAAGAACGTAAATAGTATGTTTGATTATGAATATGTTGATGTTTCTCTTTCAACTACAGAACTTTCAACTGATTCGGAATTAGTGTGTTTTGAAAAAGATCTTTCTTGGAATTCACAAGTTAAACCAGGCAGTCAAATTGAAGGAAGTTTTAAAGTAAAAAATGACGGTCATGAAAATTCTAGGCTTAATTGGGAGATAGTTAGCTATCCAGATGTCTGCAGTATAAGTCCTTTATCTGGAACTAGACTTTCTCCAAGTGATCCATCTGTTACTGTAACTGTTGAAATAGATGTTCCAGATCAGAAATTAACAAGTTTTGAGGGATTTATTGTTGTTAAAAATTTAGATAATGAAGACGATAAACAAATTCTAACACTTTCTTTTAGTACTCATAAGAACTTGTTTTTATCAAAAATATTTGAAAATCTTTTATTTTCAGAATTGTTTGAAAAAATCTGGCTTAAAGGAATTTTTAATCCTAATTTTTTAAAGTTAACTTAGGTGCAAAAAATTATGAGAACTAAAATGAAAACAATAGGATTAATATTAATTTTAGTTTTAGGTAGTTTAACTTTAGTCCAATCACAAAAAATAAATGTTGATAGTGTTTCTATTAAGAGTAATCCACCAAAACCCAATCTAGAATGTTCACCTGATAGTATCTCTTTTAGCTGGATAAAGCCGGGTAGCAATATTTCAGATACATTTACAGTTGAAAATATTAACAAGTCAGGTCTTCCTATAAGTTGGGAAATCAGATATCCGAATTGGGGTGAATGGGAATTTATACCTAACTCTTTAATAAGTCTTAGACCAGAAGATGGCCCGGTGGAAGTTGATTTTGAAGTACAAGTTCCAAATGAAATCTGTGCTGATTTTAGCGGTGAAATTAGAATTGTTAATTCAAATAATCCTAATGATTATTGTTCTCTTTCAATATCTGTAGGAACTGCTAAAACTAAATTGGTTGAAAATTATCTTTCTATTATTCAATCATTTAAATTTATAATTCTTAATAACTTGGTCTTGAATCACAAAAGAGGTATATAATTTGAAACTAAAACTGATTAGCCTTGGAATTTTATTAATGCTCATTGTTACAAGCTTTGGAGTTGTTAATAGCAGCACCATAGAAATTGAAGAAGAGGATTGTGGATGCAATTCAGAAACTTATGAAGAAATATCAATTTCTGATTTGTGTGGTTTTATCGCGCCATCCAATTCAGAAGTTATAGCAAATTCTGATCCCTGTTCTGCATCATCAAGTCTTCCGATCTCTTTTGATTGGCGTGATGAAGTAACAGGTGGTTTTCCAAGCATTAAAGATCAAACAATATATCTAGCAGGTTTTTTGCCAGTGACTTGTGGGTCGTGTTGGGCTTTTGCAACAACAGGTGTTTTGGAATGCCTTATAAAAATTAGGGATGGAGTTAATGTAGATTTATCTGAACAGTACTTAATTAGCTGTAATAAAGACAGCTGGGGTTGCGAAGGTGGATCTGTTGCTCATAAATATCATTATAATACAGCTGGAAAGTGTAATAATAAAGCTGGAGCCGTTCTAGAAAAAGATTTTGAATATCAAAACGGCTGGAATATTATTGTTCCAACTAAACCAGATACAGTTGAATGTAAAAAGATTTCAAATCATCCATATAAAATTGATGGTCGGTCGTATATTTATCCTGCTACTAATGGCATTCCTGATGTTGAAAATATTCAGCAGGCAATCTATGAGCATGGGCCTGTTTATGCATCTGTTTTTGCTGGTGATGATAATGATCATTACTTTAGCGATTATGATGGCGGGGTTTTTAGCCATGATTCAGATGAAGATCCTAATCATGCTGTTGTAATTGTTGGTTGGCATGGAGATGCTGATGATTCTAATGGGTACTGGATAATAAAAAACTCCTGGGGTAAAGATTGGGGAGAGAATGGATATATGAAAATTAAATACGGAGTTTCAAAAATTGGTCATTCGGCTAATTATGTTGAATATAAAGATCCAGAGTCTGATCTTGATTGTTTTGGTAGTATATCTGGAAGTGATATTAAGCCGGGCGATACTGTTTCTGGTAGTTTTACTGTTGAAAATATTGGTGATGATCATTCGTTTCTATCTTGGGAGATTGAAAGTTATCCTACATGGGGTGATTGGTCGTTTGAACCTGAAGAGGGATATAGATTAGATTCTCTTGGGAAAGGTGAATCAACCACAGTTTCTGTTGAAATAGAAGTTCCAAATGAGGAAGAAACAGATTTTAATGGAGATATAATAATAAAAAATATGGAGGATTCTAGTGATAGTGATAAGATTAGTGTGGCTCTCTCAACTCCAAAAATTAAAGCGATAAGAAATTCTTTGTTTCAATTATTTAGAGATACGCTGTTTTTAAAGAATTTGTTTTCATTATTTACATAGTATTTATGAAAAATTATAAATATTAAGAAATATAATAATATATTCTAAAATG
>CAZFFN010000019.1:0-41927 GCA_964518165.1 uncultured Thermoplasmatales archaeon | reverse complement strand
TGGTCTTTCTGAGACTTACCCCTCTCTGTTTTTTCATTTATTGCATCCCGCTTTAAATGAAAAGCAGAGGGGTTCAATTAATTTTTCAACAGCCTATTTCGTATTTTTGTGTTTTTCTTAACAAGATGTTTAGATTAAACAATATATTTAAACAAATTGTATAAATATAAAGTTATAAAGTTAAATAATATGGAGAAGAATTCTCCATTTTTATAAGCTCTTTTTCTATCATTAAGTTAATTTTCTCTTACAAATAGATAGAAAGGACCAATTGCAAATGCATTGTAGCATTTTTCAACAGTTCCTGCTTTGACCCAAACATCAACTTTTCCAGTTGCAAATGAAAAACCTAACCTTACTGTTTTCTTCATATTTGCATTTATCGATCCGTTTTTATGACCACTGTAAAAAACATGTTCTCCATCAATAGAAATATCCCAACAACAAGCGTTATCGCCTGATTCAATCTTTGCAACTATCCCAAATCCACCTCTAACCATGTTTATTTTTGGATCTGTTGTCATATCCTTTATTATGTTGATTATGGTTTCTGCTAGAGTACTTTTTTCTTTATTGTCTGTTACAGTAAGAGTCACAGTATACTTACCAGAATTTTCATATTTATGAGATGGATTAGCTTCAGTACTTGTTTTTCCATCACCAAAATCCCATTCATATGTATAAGGGTCTGTACCACCTGATACAATGCTTTCAAAATCTATGTTATCATTTACATATCCTTCGGTTAGTGCTTCAATTGACGCAAAAAGATCTTCTATATGTTCTGTGACTACTACTGACACTGTATCTGTATCAGTTGCTCCCTTGCTGTCATGTACTGTAAAGCTTGCAATATATGTTCCTTTTTTGGTATAACTATGGCTTGGATTTTGCTTATTACTATATGTTCCATCACCAAATGCCCAGTCATAAGTATAAGGTGGGTTTCCGCCGATAGCGATACCATTGAATGATATTTCTTCGTCGATTTCAGCTTCATATCTACCAAGACCTTCACCATCTGCATTAGCATTTAGAGGCATTGTTTCTTCTGTTACGTTTACTGTCACATAATCCCAGTCATACATAAAATTTGGATAAAGACCAGGTATACCTGGTGAATCGACCATTAATGAAACTTCATTGATACCAGGTTCTTCAAAAATATGTGTATTTATTTTATCTGAACTATATCTTCCATCTTTAAAATCCCATAGATATTGCATGGGTAATGCTTCAGCATTCTGGCAGCATTCGCCGTAGGTATAAGCCCAGCTATCTGAGGCATCAAAAGTTACTGGTTCACCGATTTTAACAGTGATAATTTCTTCTGTAGGTTTTTTTATTTCAGCGTGTATTCCAATCCATGGTTCAACATCAACATTACCTATAACTTTTACTCCAAGTCCGTCTGCTTGTTCTCCGTCATCCATTTTTCCGCCTTTAGGGCCATTTGGTGCACCCCACCAATTTAGTTCTGCATTAACCTCATAACTTGAATAAGATTTCACACCAACTGCATCATCTAAGCATTCTTTGTTGAACTTGTTGCATCTAATAATTGTGCCGCATACACAAGGATCTACAATGATTGCACCGTTTGAATTAGGTGTATATTCCAGATATTTTATCATTACATTGTCTACTTTAATTGTCTCAGTTCCATCGATTACAGCTGAAAGACCAATTGGAAAACATCCATATGCACCCATTTGAGTTATACCAAAATTATCACAGCATGGTCCATCATCTATCACAATGTCTTCATCATATAGTCCATCATAAACATAGGCAGTACCAGTAGATTTTAACCAATCCAAAGCAAGTTGTTTTTCTGAAAAATGTGTATGCAGCCAACCTGGTGTATTTGCGTTAAAATCATCATCTATCCATACCTCATCTTGGCATTTATTTACATAATATGTTTGAGTGTTTGGTATTCCTTCATTTCCTAGGTTATCCTGAGCCCAGTATTCTAAAATATGTTTACATTCCTCGTGAAATTCTATAGGTTTATTGTAGGTATACCACCATTTTCCATATTTGAACATAGTTATTTCAGAATTTCCACAATAGGAATCAAATGGATCCATTGGGTGCCATGTTCCTTCATAAGTAAAACCATAGTAAATGTTTTCTACACCAGATAAACATGGCGGTGTTCCCTGGTCTACGGCATGAAGGACTATATCTGAATCGACTTTTATCATAGATGAGCATTCATCGACTTCAAAATAACAAGGATCTGGATGTGTTTTTGAAATTATTGGTGGAGTATCATCAACGCATACTGTTTGACATTTGATTTGTTCATAGTTTCCACAGTTATCTATTGCATGATATTCAATAGTATGTTGTCCTTCACCTTTTCCATGGTCCTGCATCAAAAAAGTTGCTGAGTCATCCATAACTATTTGCCATGGTATTGAATCAATTCTATATTTAATTCTCTCAACACCGCTGCAGTCATCTATAGAATCCAATGTTATCGGAGTCTGGGAAGTTATAAAATTAACTGTTCCATTATTATAAAATGGTGAGCCATAGGTTTTAGTTGTAGTAGGTGGTGTATTGTCAAAAAATATTGGACCTATTTCACTTCCGTACCCAATATTACCCATATTGTCCTCTGCAATTATTTGATATTTATATTTACAACCATCAAAAACATTGAATGGTATAGCGGCTTCCCATGTACTGCATCCTATATCTGTAAGTATTTTTTCATATTCAAAAGTACAGGTTTCAAGTTCATAGAATTCAACTTTTACTTCTTTAATTCCACATGAACAATACGGATCATTTACCGTTGCTCTTATAGTAAAATCATCATCAATACATTCATTTGGACCTGGAGATGGAGGTATATTAGTTGATATTATAGGCGGGGTATCATCTGTTTCATAGATAATTGTTATTTTTACCTTATCTACTTCTACAGCCCATACAGCGCATTCATTATTTGAATCAACATCAATAAAGGTTGTAAGAGTAACTGGATCGGTAAAACAATCTGATCCAAATATTGTGTTTATTTGGTCTTCGTTTAGATTAAATGTGGTCCAAGACCAGTTGTTGTTACTACCTTCTAGGTCACCTAGGTATTGTCCGTTTAAATATACTTTATCAATTTCTTTGCTTTCTTGATCTAAGGGATTATCTACATCCCATGCACGTACCTCGACTTTTACATTTATAACATCACAGACGGGAATATATTCAGGGTTCCAGGTAAATGTACCTGTGACATCTTGATTGTACCATGCATATATATCAAAATTCGTGCCAGTATCAATTATTATAGTTGCTGTATAGCTATTTCCAATTTGTTCATTACATCCTGTCTCATCATTATTATCTGGTCCAGGTATTTCTGGATTAGATGGATCATCTATTTCTGTTGCTTGTGCGCTAGCTGTTGTTAATAAAAATACTGCCGTTAAGAATGCTATAAGTGCAACAAAGAAAAACAGCTTCTTAAAATCATTATTTTTTTTCATATTTTTTCTTCCCCCACAGATTTTTTATCTATAATTTATTATCAAAATTGCATAAACTACTTTAGATAATAATAAGTGAAAAAATTAGTTTTTTTAAACTTTCTCACCTCTTTCGTATATGTTCCCCCGCAGATAATAACTTATAAACATTTCTATATGTTTTTTTCAGTATTTAAAGCTTATTAACTTGGTATTAAAAATTTATGTTACAAAAATGTTTTTTCATTCATTTTCTTAACCTACCGGCTTTATATAAATATAAAAAAAGAACATAAATAATTCTCTATTTGTTTCAATAGTATCTGTTTCATCTGAGGTTACAAATAGATCTAAATTTGAAATTCCAAGACCAATTATTGGAAATATTTCAGTATGTAATTCATTGTTTGGTTCAAGCGTTGCATTTGGTTCTTCTTCATAAGATCTCTTCAGAATCAAACCACCGTTGAAATTAGCTGTAATTTTTATATTATTTGCACTGCTAGTTCCAGTATTTTTAATACCTAATCCTATTCTTCCACCAGATAGCCCTCTGACATATTGTATACTTAATACTGGCCCTGCTCCATATGTCTTAAAAGTAAAATCTAGATCTGTATCCTGAAGCCAAGTAGTGCCGCTATTATTGGTTGTGTATGAAACACCATTTTCGTATAAATCCAATGTATGGCCATATACTTCATAATAGTTGT
This sequence comes from uncultured Thermoplasmatales archaeon, assembly GCA_964518165.1. Taxonomy (GTDB): domain Archaea; phylum Thermoplasmatota; class E2; order DHVEG-1; family DHVEG-1; genus CAYZTD01. The sequence continues at coordinate 37,735 of CAZFFN010000019.1, read as the reverse complement.
TTTTATCTCCAGAATTTGTTTTACAAAAGAAATAATATCTATCATTTTCAGTATCGATATCTTCGAAATTAAATTCAATCCATTCTGGTTGTTTATTTGGGATATCTTCATTTGAAACAGATATCTCTCTTATTTTTTGTCCTGTTAGTTTTTCTCTTATTATTAAATTAAAATCACTCGATATTTCTCCTTTTTTTGATAAATACAACTTAATTCGTGTTATTTTTGGAAGATTTGGTGAAAATGATTGAGCAATTTGATTTTGATTGTATACAAGTGTTACACTATTTATTTGAGTTTGTTCTTGATCAACCTCATCGTTATTTTCTAAACTGTTTTTGTATTTAGCTGAAGTATTAAAAAGAAAACTGATGTTGATTAACACGAATACAAAGATAAAAATTAGGATTTTTCTATGTGTTTTTTTCATGTCAATTCCATATAATCATAATATTACTTTTTTAGACTTAATCTTTTTGGCGAAATTCTAGTATGAGATTAATAGATGTAATTTTAAATAAAAAATAAAATTGATGAGGGACTTTTTCCCTCAAACGTTTATTTTGTGTTTTTAGATCTCTTTTAGGTTTAGATAGAATGGCCCTATTGCAAATGCTGTATAGTCTTTTTCTATGTTTGCTGCTTTTACTGTAACGTTTACTTTTCCAATTGCTAATGAAAATCCTAGTCTTGCGGTTTCCACTTTGTTTGCTTGTATTGTTCCATTGTTTTCTCCGCCCATAAGTACATATTTTCCGTCTACTGTTATATCCCAGCAGCATTCACTGTCTCCTGAGTCGATAGTTGCTTTGATGCCAAAGCCGCCTTTGACCTCTTCTATTTGAGCGCCGTTGGTATTAGTTGATTTAACTGTAACTGTCTTTGTCTTTGTTTCTGTATCTCCCATTGAGTCAGTAACAGTTAATGATACTGTATATGTTCCACTAGATTCAAAGATATGCAATGGATTTATCTCGTTACTTGCTACTCCATCACCGAAATTCCAATTATAGTCATATGGTGATCTTCCACCAGCAACAGTGCTTGTAAATTTAATTGAATCGCCTACTGCTACATTTGATTGCCCATTTATACTTACAAATAGTTCTTCAATGTTGTGTACTATAACTTCCGAAGTATCTGTTGCTTGGTTACTTTCCCAATCTGTTACAGTGAGAGTTGCAGTATAAACTCCTCCTTCTTTGTTTTCATATACGTGGGTTGGATTTTGTAGATTAGATGTTGTTCCATCTCCAAAGTCCCATTCATACATGTATTTTCCTGTTCCACCAGAACCTGATCCATAGAATTGGATTTCTTCGCCGACCATTCCCTCATATACTCCAAGATTTTCACCATCTGCATTAGCTGAAAGTGGTTGTCCTTCTTCTTCTATTGTTACATTAAAGTACAGCCAGTCGTACATGAAGTTAGGATAATATTTGAATCCTGCTGCGTCTACCATTAAACTTACATGATATGTTCCGGGTTGTTCATATACATGATATGCAATACTGTCAGAGCTGTAGAATTCATCATCAAAATCCCATAAGAATTGAAGTGGTTGCTCTATATGATTGCAGCATTCTTCACAGCCGTCAAAGCAGAAAGCAAAGCTGTCTCCGCCATTGAATTCAACAGGTTCACCTACCATTGCTTTTATTTTTCTTGTGTTGCTTGTTGGATTAACTGGGTCTGGTGGTACTGGGCCTCTTGCTGAAATTCCTAGCCATGGATCAAATATTACTTGTCCATAGTTTACAATTTCAGCTCCAAGTCCATTTGCAGTATAACCACTAATTGGGTCTTGTACATATCCATTATATGGATCACTGTTTGGTCCATCAGGTGCACCCCAATAGTTATGAGCTGCATTTAATGGATTTTCTAAATCTTTGTTTATAACTGCATATGCTGGTTTGTAGCAGCCGGGATCAAAGTAGTTACATTTCAAGGTTACAAGATCTGCATTAGCTGGTCCTGGAATTTCAGCTTCATCAACTGTAAGCATTATACCAGGATAAGGTGCCTCGGCTGTATTATTCCATACATCATAATCCGTTCCAACACCGATATCATTGAAATAGTTGCAATTTATGATTATTGGTTTTTCAGGTTCTTCTTCTCCTCCGCAGTCACCTGTACCAGTCCAGTCGCCAGGTATTGCTCCGCCTGCGCCTTGGTGAGTAACTACATCGCCTTTGTAGTCATAAATAATGTATTCGTTTTCTGATTGATATGATCCTATACCTGTGTAATCTGCTTCAATAGTTGATCCATCTGAAACAGTAAATGTGTAGCATTCTGGTCCGGTTCCATCTGATAGATAAATATCATCAAGAACAACTTCTCCATCGACTATTATATCTAATGTATTCGGACCGCCATAACCGATGTCCCATCCGTCTCCCCAAGTATCAATCAGGCAGACTTCATATTCACATTCTGCAAATGAGCCAGATCCACTTAGACTTGGTAGATTTGTTGGAGTGTATTCAATACCATAACACCATCCTACAGATTGAATGTCCATGATTTTATTGTTCATAACTTGAATGTCATCGATAAATCCTTGCACCATTATACCTGTTGCTCCACCGTAACAACTTGAAGTTGGTGCTCCTCCGCCACCACCTGTAGCCTTTATGTATACTTCCATTTCAATATCCCATGAGTCGTCCCATAGATATGCAAAATCAAGTGTCTCACCTGTGCCAAGTGTAGTAACTGGGCTTATTAACCAGTCGTCATTTGGACAGTTATATCTACATTCTGCTGATTGAGCTCCAGTATTTGATTTATAAGTTGATTGTTCCCAGTAATGATAAGTTGAACCGCATGCGGTTCCGTCATTTTGCTGTGTCCATCCTAAAGGTAGTGTACCAATTGTTCCTTCAAAATCTTCTGAAATGCTTCCAACCGATACATCGTCAACGTAACAGCCCCACTCGTAATCAGATAGATATCTCCAGGCAAATTGTGCATCTGTACCTGCGTAAGAACTTAAATCAATACTTTCGGTATACCAAGTTTCTGGGCTTGTACCTGGTAAGAAATAACTTTTAAGTAATTCCCATTCTCCAGTTCCTCCGCCACCGCCGTTACCTGTGACGTTTTCATTTAGAATATCGCGAACAGTGTTGTTTTCAATTACTATACCATTCATTGGGTTTTCTGAGTCTCCACCATAAACATGAATGCCTTTAATTGTAAATGAACTATCTTCACATAAACCGCGTACATTATGTATTGTATTTTTACGTACAATTACATTATCGCCAGTAACTAAAATAGCTGCTTCATGGTCGTTAAATGTTGTAAATGGATTTACATCAAAGTTTTCAAAGACGGTATCCATGGCAACTCCAGATGATTGAGGACAAGTTGCTGTGCCACTCCAATCACCAGACGTATCTGGATAATAGTTTGCGACAACTGTGTTTCCTTCTGAATCATAGACGCTAAAGAAGTTTTCATACGCCCAACTACCTGGCGTATATAATACTTCAATGCTGGATCCATCTGATACAGTGAACGTAAAACATTCTGGACCAGATCCACTGGTAAGGGTGATATCATTAAGGACGACAGTGCCATCAACGACAACGTCTAATGATCCACCGTTCCATCCGTCACCAAAGTCGTCTTCTAAACAGATTTCATACTCACAATCACTTGGTTCAGGTTGATCTACCATTTCAGAACCTTTTATGTCAACTGTGCCTTCAATAAATGAGCCATGTTCATGAGTATAAGTACAGTGAGTGCTATCTAAAGTAGATTCTATGTTTTCAGCTGTTACAGTGATTGGCTTGTCTATTATTAGATCTTCATTGTATCTACCATCTGTTACAACAACTGTTTGACCTGGTTCAGCTGCATTAATAGCGGGTTGAATAGTTGTAAAACCAATTCCTGTTTCTTTTATATATACAGGTGCATCAGTTGTAAAGGCTAGGTCTTGACAATCATTAGCTGTGTTTTCATCAACTGCATATTCTGTGCAAACGTTAAGTGTGTAATCTGCTGCATCTGGTGGATTGAATTCTGGGAATTCAACATCAACAGGTGAACCAACTGGTATGTCAACGTTTACTGTTTTATCATACACAATTCCTCCGCCATAGACCTTCACGTTATCAACATAAGCTCCTTCGTAGTTAAAAATAGAATCTGAATTTAAGATGAAACATATATAAGTCGTTCCACCAGCTGAAATACCTGAAGGATTAAGATCCTGAGATATTGTTGTACATCCACCGGAATTTCCATCATAGTTTTGAATATAGAATAATGATCCATCAGCTGAATTACCAATGTATAAATGATCCCAATAGGTCTCAATATCGTAATCGATATCAACTTCAATGCGACCGCCAGATCCTACATCGATCGCAGGACTAATCAACCAGTCATATGAAGAAGATTGGTATCCAACACCTTCAACACCTGAATAAGCTGAATACGTTCCTTCACAGGATTTATAATCTGTTTGATGCCAGGTTGTTCCATCGCCATCCATGTCGATAACGAGCCAATCACTGAAGGCTTGCATATCTTGTTTCTCTCCAACAATTTTTACTACACCTTCACCAGTGTGCGTATCAAAATCAGATTCAGCCGCAACTTCTAAATCAGAATAGGTAAATCCTGCTGCTGATTCAAAGGTTTCTTGGAATTTGAGTTCTTCTCCTCCTTCAATCCATGCATGTACGGGAACACTATCCAAATCTAAATCACCAAAGTTTTCAACAGTTGCATTTGGTGAAAATGGTACTGGTCCCATGAGTGGTTGCGGATGATTTATTGCGGTGACACCAGCATCAAGATAACCGATTTTTACACCGAGTTTCTCCATGCAATCATTACTGTTATCTGCATCAATTCCTAGTTCAGTACAGGCTTGAACATTATATTTTCCAGCAGTCATACCCGTCCAATCTGGGAAGGTATCAACAGTGATTGTTTCTCCTACAAGAATATCAATGTTTACGGTTTGATTATAAACAGTGACATAACTGGTTGGTGCTTCAACGACCACGTCATCAATAGCAAGTCCCCATGCACCAGAATCATAGTAATCATCCGTATACCAAGCTTCAATTTGAACATCACTTGGATCAGCATAGCCAGATGGATCAAAATTCACTGAAATATGTTCACCACTATATCCACCATCGGTCGTTTCAGATAATAAGACTTCTTCAAGAACGCCACCGGAATAGGTGCGCATTTCTGCTTCACCATAGCCAGCAAAATCCTGGAAACAATGTTCGAAATCTACATTAACTGAATTAAGTCCAGTCATATCCATAGATGGAGTAAATAATCCAGTGTTCACATCTGTTCCAGTTGGTGTTTCATCATCTTGAGCAACGGCATAATAATCACCAGTTCCTGGTGGTTCATACGAATAGGTTGTATCATCATATGCCCATTGTTCCCATTCATACGTTGTTCCATCATAGGTTTCTATTGTCCAACCGGTTGGTGGGAAGGTTCCTTCAAAGCCTTCATCAAGCAAGACACCACCGCCAAGTTCTTGTTCTATTGTTACATGAACAGGGACTGAGGTTTCATCTTCTGAACCGTAATTGGTAACGTCAACAGAGACGGGTACTGGATCAGTTCCATCTCCATCTACTGGTCTAATAATATCTGAAACTCCAACATCATCCTTTGGCGCACTAATTGTTAAATCAAAATCAGTACAATCTGGAGAGGGCCATGTATCAATCATTAAATAATATGGTGATTCAGCTGCAAGACAATCATAGTTGAAATTTAAGTCTCCGCCAGTATCTGATGCGACCATAGTGCCAATATCTGGACAATCATCAAATAAACCAGCACCGACATAATATGTGTCTGCAGTAACATCAACTATAATTGTAGAATCAGTAGTTACTTCAAGTTTATAAATAATGTCATTTCCACCATCATAAGAACCTAGGTCGGTATCATAATAATCATCATTTAAATCACAAGTTGTATCTGAAGTTGTGTAGTCAAGATCCGCAGGTATTTCTACTTCAATTGCAGAATCACAAGTGTCTCCATTATTTGGCTCTGGTGCTTCACCTGCAACTGCTACATCATCTATATACCAGCCAGCATAGTTTACAACAGTTGAAGCATGCATACCAAATGTAATCTCTACACTAGACAAACCAGCATAGGCAGAAAGATCAACTTCAACGTATTTCCAAGCGGTTGGACTATAATCTTCAGAATAATATTCTTCATTGCCGTTTACGTTAACGTAGCAATAATCCCAGGAGCCAAATGCATCTTCCCAACTATAAAATGATAAAACAGCATCAGCAGGGGCGACACTTGAAAAATCAAATGTTTGGCTTAACCATGTTTCCCCGCCAGAGTTGGTGTAATCATCATATATAACAGTTCCCCATAAACCATCGCCTGAATATGCACTTGGTGGTGGTGTATTGTCTCCTACATAATTGCTAACATCATAGTTATCTGTCCATTCCCAGTCACCGACAGGATCCCAATCAGCAGTTGGGACCCAACCACCATCATCATCTTCGAAATCAAAAAATTCTGCACTTACTATAGATGCTGTACTTAAACACATAAATGCTGCTATTGCAAAAATCACTAGCCTTTTAAAAATTTTATTTTCTCTCATATTTTTTCTTCCCCCACAGATTTTTATTTCCTATTTAATTTATTTATATAGTCTAATAACTCATTATAAATGTAGGATTAGTAAAAATTATGTTTTTATCTCTAATTCTCACCTCTTCCGTATATATTCCCCCACATATTAAGAGTTATAAGCATATGAGTATGGAGTTTTTAGTATATAAATCTTATCGAAAACGTCACAATTAAAAACTTAATTGATAATTATTGTTTCAAAAAAATAAATGTTATTTAACCTGATGCTAATATTCGTCCCTTATTTGTATTAATCTTATATTTTGTTATTTTAATAAACCTTTTATTTATTAATTATTGCAGGGTTAATAACAAAGCAATGAACATCAAAGGATAACGAGTTGTCAAAAACCATTTTTGGAGTTTTTTACCATAAAGTTTTGATTGTTTTTCCAAGTTTTCACTAATATAAACAGCTCTTACTTCAAAGCTTGCTTTGATAATAAGATAGGTTGTAAAAATAATCAATATCAATGCAGGTAAGTAGATTAATTCCCATGAGTTTTGATATATTTTTAAACTTAAACCTGCAATACATAAAATGCCACTGATAGAAAAAATAAAAGCAATCTTTAATGTTTTTTTTAGGCCTAATACATGACACCAGGTTTTAATTTCTTCTTTTTTATCTTCTGAAAAATCTTCACATGTATTTACTAAGGTAAAACCTTCGTTCATTAAGACGTATCCAACCAAGAATAAAAAGAAATATAATGTGAGATAATTCCTATATATCAGCCATCCACCTAATGCGGGTAGTGTATAAAGAACAATTATTGGTAAAGGACTAAGTAAACCATGTCTTTTAATTCTAAATGGTTCCGCTGAATACATATATACAACTAATAAAGCAATTGATCCAAGTATGCTGACTATAAAATAACCATTGATTATAAATAAAGCAATAAGCCCTATTGAAACTAAAAACTCAATTAAAATCAAGATTTTTAGATTAGTTTTGCCAATTATGTCAACGCTGTCACTCATATATTTTTTATAGTGTTTATCAACTTTGTAATCACATAGACAATTTAGGTTGCATGCAAAAAAAGCAATACTATAGTGAAGTGCTATATAGAAAGGGACTTCCCAGGTAAATAAAGCGTTAATAGAAGTTGCTCCAATAAATAATCCAACCGCCGGGTGGCCTATACTTGCAAGCAAAAGATTTGCTCTTGAAACTTTTAAGAAAGCTTTAAGTTTTGAATATTTTATATTATCTGCCATAAAAAAACCTCATTTAAAGAAATTTTTTTTAAGATACAGTTATATTTACAAACGAAGCATTACTCCATGCGCCATCATCATCCTGGACAAAAAGTGCTATAGTATAATTTCCTGGATCAAAATAGGTATGTTTTGGATTTTGATTTGAGTCTGTTCTTGCTTTATCTTGTCCTAAATGCCATTTATATGATACAATTTTTCCATCTGGATCGTAACTACCATTGCTATAAAAATATACATTTAATGGTGCAGATCCATTTGTTGGTATTGCACTCGCATTAGCTATTGGACGAAGGTTTATCTCATTTTCCTCGCTAGTTTCATTATTTTTATTGTTTGTTTGCTCATTGCAACCGCTTAAAAAAAGAGTGGAAAATAGTATTATCGCAATAATTAAAACTTTTATCTTTTTCATTTTAACCCCCACAGTTATTCATATCTTTAAATGTTTATTAAGTATTTAATTTTTGGTATAAATTAATGGATTCCAATGTTTTGTATTAAAATTTTTATAGAAAATTTTCGTTTGTTTCCTAAAATCTAATATATGATATACTTGTTATAGTTCATAATGAGTAAAAAATTGGTCTAATAAGGCCAAATAAAGATATAATTATCTGTGGGGGTAATAATGTTATGAGAAAATCCTTCTCTATAAAACTTATTTGCTGTACAATTTTAATATTGTTTATTTTTGGTAATTCATTTCCATCAAAAATAATTCAACAAAAAAATGAAACAATTTTTTCTGATATAAATGAAAAAACAAATCTTGATTCGTCAAATTCTGATATAATAATTACAGAGGTAAAGGGTGGTTCCAATCTACAAATAACAATTACAAATCAAGGAGATATTGATTATTATGATATTGAAATAAATACAAGATCTACTGGAGGAATTATATTTCCACCTAGGTCTGAAACACATGAGATAATCCTTTTAGCTAAAGAAGGGATATTTAGTACAGAGAAAATTAAAGAAAAATTATTTGGAATAGGTAAAGTCCAAGTATCAATAGAACTAAATGTACATGGAGATAAAAAGGTCATAGGTCAAGTCGAAACACTGGTAATCGGTCCTTTTGTTATAGTTTTAGATTCAATTCTTAATGAAGAAAATTCCTATGAAGGATACACTCTTTATACGCCAGAAATTGCAACAGATACGTATCTAATTAATAATGCTGGTGAAGTGGTGTATAAATGGAACGGAAGATATATACAAGGAATGGCAGCATATCTCCTTGAAAATGGAAATATGCTTAGAGCTGATTGTTCAAAAGCTGTTCATCCAAATTTTTTAATAGGTGGATTTACAGGTCATGTTGGGATGTATAATCCAGCAGGTATGATGATATGGGATTTTACTTATTCGAATAGTGAATATTGTCTTCATCATGATTTAGAACCCTTACCAAACGGAAATATCCTAATGATAGCAGCTGAACATAAAAATAAAACTGAATGTATTGAAAATGGCCGAAATCCTGATTCTCTTCAAAATAATAGACTCTGTGTAGATAGTATTATAGAAGTTGATCCTAGTGCAACCTCCGGAGAAGAAATAGTATGGGAATGGCATATATGGGATCATCTTGTGCAGGACTATGATTCAACTAAGAAAAACTATGGGGATGTTAGTAATCACCCCGAGTTAATAGATATCAATTTTGGTCCAGCAAAAGCAGATTGGACGCATGTCAATTCAGTTGATTATAACGAAGAATTTGATCAATTACTAATTTGTTCACGGGAGTTAACTGAGATATGGGTAATTGATCATAGTACAACTACTGAAGAAGCAGCAGGTCATAGTGGAGGAAACTATGGAAAAGGTGGTGATATTCTATACAGATGGGGTAATCCTCAATCATATAGAGCAGGAAATGAAAATGATCGGCAGTTATTTAACCCACATGATGCAAACTGGATAGAACCAAATTGCCCGGGAGAAGGAAATATATTAATTTTCAATAATCAAAGAGAACTAGAAAATGAACCAAATCCTAGCTTGAGAAAATATTCAACAGTTGATGAAATAGAAACGCCTGTTGATAAAAGAGGAAATTATTATAGAATCGGCGGAGCATTTGGACCAGTTAGCCCTATCTGGAGTTACCAAGATAGTGATCCGCATTATTTTTACTCATATCATCTCTCAGGTGCACAGCGTTTGCCAAATGGAAATACTTTGATATGTGAAGGTGCAAAAGGAAAATTCTTTGAAGTTACACCTGAAAAAGGCATAGTGTGGAAATATGTAAATCCCTATGGCACACCAAATCATGTAGCTGATATTTACAGATATTCAAAAGATTATCCAGGAATCAAAAATTTACTGAATTAATTCAAATATTGAATAAATTAAAAATTATCTGTGGGGGAAATTATAGAAATGAAAACAAAAAATAAAGCGAAATCGTTTCTACTAATTATACTCATAATATCTTCTTTGATTTCAATTTTACCAGCTGAGTCAAAACCAAATGATATTAATTGGTGGGATGAAAGTTTTACGTATAGAGAAAAAATAGATATTCCATTTATAACAAGCGGAAAAAATGCAAAGTTTCAACCAATCGATATGAAAATAAAGTTTGAAAACCCCTGCTGGGGAAAAGATACAAATCTCCATTCAGTTAGAGTTTGCTTTTTTAATGGAAAATGGCAAGAGATAGAATCACAAATTTATAACATAAAAAATGATAATTCTAATTACATTTCTGAATGTGGATTAGTTTTTTTGATTCCTAAAAATTGCAACGGTGAAGAACAATATTATATATATTATGACGATGGAAAAAAACCCTCTCCTGATTACATAGATCATATAACTATAGAAGAATCCTATTATCATTTTGAACCAATTTCAGGCTATCCCCTTGAATCAAATTATTATAAAATTACAGATGATGGTTACATAAATTATGCAATATCAAAAAAAGGACAGATTATGGGATATGACTTTTCACAACATATATTAAAAATGAAAGAAAAAACAAAAGAAGTTATTCCAAAAAATCAGGATTTATTTGCAGCTTTTGATTTTAGATATGTTTATGATAGGGGAGTTTTTAGTTATAGCTCTACAAGTCAAAAACTAGTATCAACTGATATCTTAATTGATGGAAATTTAATGACAGAAATTAAAATGATTAGCAAATCAAAATTTGATGATCTTAAAACAACTGCTTTTTACAAATATTATCATTGCCCAGATACTGATAGAAGGATACATGTACATGTCATTCATGAGGCACTAAAAAAAATTGAGGTATATCCTACTGAGCCGGGCACTAACACAGATGGTATTTTTGCATCAATGCAGATGGGGGGAATAAAAAGTAGTTCAATTGAAGATTTAAACATTGGAAAAATCCTTCCATATATGCATATAAACGATGAGAAAATTGGAATTTCAAAATATAATCTTGATCCTGATCCGGAGTATATCCCAGATGAACCGGATATTAGGGTTTTGAAATATCAAGATGATGTAGATTTAGGAACTCAACCATGGTTGACATTTGATACAGGTGAAAATGGGGTATTTCATAGTCTTATATTTAGTACAAATAAAATTCTTAAAAATGGAGAAGGGGAAAAAGATGGAATACAGGTTAATTCTTTTCAAATGGATTTTCCACATTTTCCAGGTCTTGAAAATAATCTAGCAACAGTTCAAATGGGAAGAAATTCGTATGAACCAGGGGAGCCGCATGATCTTGAAATCCCAGAGGGATACTTAGTAGAATTTGATGCAGAGTTTTTTTCATCAAAAAATGTAGATACAAAATATATAGAAAACGAAGCAAAGATATTTCAAGAAATTGTAAAAAATAAGGATTATTCATTTAATGAAGATTCAAATATTGATAATAAAATAGAAACATACCCATTAAAAATATTTGTTCATCTTGCTGCTTCTTTTCCTATGGGTTCAACTCTGTCTGGTTTATCTGGGTTAAATTTTTCGTATATTTCAGCTCAACTATACAAAGATGATGAATTGATTTCTAGTAAAACATTAAATAGGCTTCCTATGAAACCTATTGGCGATACAACAAACATGGATTTTTTAGAAAAAACAATAGCGGTATTAAAATCGTTTGATTTAAAGAATTTTAGTTTATTTAAAAAAGTAATTTTTGAAAATGTTGAACCTGGTAGATATGTTGTAAGAATTTTTAAAGAACACTTCTTATTTAATAAAAATCCACAATATATTGGTTTTAAAATCATTGATATTGACGGAGAGATTGAGGGCAGCGTAATATGTAGCCGTGAAGGAAAAATGATAATTGATCTTTCTGATCAAAATAACATCAAAGTATCCAACGCAGAGATATTTTTAGAAAAAGATGGTGCAATTATATATAATACTAAAACAGATGAAAACGGTCTAGCAATCATAAAAGCTCCTATCATACCAGAAGAATATAATCTTAAAGTTATTTACAATGGATTAAACTTTTATGAAAAACCAGTAGAATTAAATTTTTTTGAAAAAACAAATGAAGTTAAAATAAACAGATATAGTTTAGATTTAAAGATATCTGATAACTGGAATTTACCAATTTCCATTGATATAAATCCAGTACTAAAAAACAAAAATTTTGAAAAAAAACTCTTAGTTAATCCTGAAAATATTGTTAAAAATAATTATTTTTTTACAAATTTAAAACAGGGAACTTATGAAATCTATATGAAATATAAATCATTTGTTTATAATCAAGAATTTTCCATTTTAGATAACGAGCAATTATCATTAAAGTTTCCTGCTGAATATGAGATAAAAATAAAAATACTTGATTCAAGAGGTAACGTTTTTGAAACAAATAAACTAAGGCTTAATAGAGAAAACAAAAAATTCGAGATAAAGGGAAAATTATCAGAAATTAAGCTATCAGTACCACCTGGAGAATACGGAATTGAAATACATAATGAGGGTAATCTAATTGCTAAAAGAGATATTGATATATACAACAAAAAAACAATCACTATTATTACAACAAATGAACCTATATATCCAAGTATTGTTTTTTTCTTTTCAGGAATAATAATATTTTTAGGAATTTTTTTGTCTTACAAAAAAAAGAACAAACTGTATTTTCTAACTATATTACCTGTAGCTTTCTTATTTTCATCTCTTTTTCTTTCATGGTGGGAAATAAATGGATTAACAAAAACAGTAGAAACATCAACAAATATGTATATTTTCCCTCCAGATTTAATTACTTTTACAAAAACTCCATTACTTATTTATGGCGAAAAAGCATATTTGCCTGAACTCTTTGTTAATGCTATATATTTGATAATATTTGCTACAATGATGGGCTCTATCTTACTTTTATTTACAAATATAATAAAAAAACATAGAAAAAAGAAATTACTTCTCTTCACAAAAATACTTTCTATCATATTATTCACAGGGTCAATTATTATTTTTATAATCAGTATGACATCTCTAAGTGAAATTGGAGTTGGGGGCTTAATTGGTCAAGGAACTTTAGATATTAATACTGGAGAAAGTGGCTACTACTCAGTTTATTCGAATTGGGGTCCAGGTCTGGGTTTCTATCTGTACATTTTTTCAATAATATTGATAATTTTTACAATACTTTTAAAAAAGACAAATTACGAAATAAAGTCAAAGAAAATATTTTATAAGGATTAAATATGGATGAAAAATACATTAGACATCCCTTATTTGGGATATCGCTTAAAAACTGGATTCGTTCTATTACATACAACAAAGGTATAGAAAAAGAATTTTATCTAAAAGCAATTTTCGTATCTATTTCTATCGTATTTTTTATTCCAGCAAGAATACTATTCAAGTTAATCAATAATAAGAAAATAAAAAATACAAAAATTGAGAAATCTCCGATATTTATCATAGGCCACTGGCGAAGTGGAACTACATATCTACATGAATTAATGTGTATGGATCCCAAGCTTTCTTATATTTCCCTTTGGCACACTCTATTACCAGATAGTTTTTTGATACTAGAACCATCTAAACGTTTTGTCTCTAATTTCCTTCCAGAAACAAGACCTATGGATTCAATAAAAGTTAAAGTTGATGGGCCTTATGAAGAAGAAGCAGGTCTTTCCACATTGCTTCCATGGTCCTACTTTCATTGTTTTATTTTCCCAAAAAATGCAAAAAAACAATTTAAAAATTCAGTTCTTTTCAAAGGTTTAAGTGAAAAAGAAATAAATGAATGGAAAAAAACGTATTTATGGCTTATAAAAGCTGTGACCTATGCAAATAATAACAAGAGATTAATCATAAAAAGTCCTTCTAATACTGCTAGAATAAAAACTTTATTGGAAATATTTCCGAATGCAGGTTTTATACATATTATAAGAAATCCCTATGAAGTATATGCTTCAACAAAAAAGATGCGCAAAAAAGTATTGAACCAATATGCGCTTCAAAAAACAACAGAAGAAGAAATTAAAAAGCAGGTGCTTGAAAATTATATAGATTTAATGAATGAATATTTTAAACATAAAAATTTAATTCCAAAAAATAGGTTGATAGAAGTAAGATATGAAGAATTAGTTTCAAATCCTATTGAAATTTTGGAAAAAATATATGAAAAAATTGGTTTAAATGGTTTTGAAAAAGCAAAACCATATTTTGAAAAATACCTCAAGGAAAATAAAGATTACAAAAAAAATAAATATATTTTTGATGAAAAAACAATAAATGAAGTTAAAAAAAACTGGGATTTCTCTATTAAAAAATGGAAATATTTACCACCTAATTAAACTGTTTTTTTTATCTATTTGATAGATAACTATGATTTTCAACATAAAATGTAATATATCTGTTAACTGTTTTTAATTATAGATAGATGACAATATATGATGTGGTAATTGTTGGGGGAGGACCTGCAGGTTCTATTACTGCAAATGAAATTGCTTCCAAAGGATACAGGGTTTTATTTTTTGATATGAAAAAAGAAATTGGTAAACCTGTTCAATGTGCAGAGGCAATAACAGAATATGCATTAGAAAACGTGGGTCTTAAAACTCAAAAAAAATGGATTAAACAAAAAGTAAAGGGAATAAAGATACTGCTCCCATATGACAAATGTTTTTATTCAACTGTAAAAGCCCTTTCAATTGATAGAGCATTGTTTGACAAGTATCTCGCTGATTTGGCAGTTGAGTCTGGAGCAGAATTAAAACTAAAAACAAATATGAAAAAAATTGAATTACAAAGTAAAACATGGAAAATTCATACAAATAATGGTTCTTTTAAAACAAAAATACTAATTGGCGCAGATGGTCCTATTTCAAAAACTGCTAGGATCTTAAAGCTACTTAAAAGCCGTGAATACATAAATGCATATCAATATAAATTCAACAAAAAAGATATTGATTTTCAAACAAAAGACTGGCTATGTATGACAATGGATGAGAAATTCAATGGAGGATATGGATGGATATTTCCTAGAGGCGATGAGTTTAATGTAGGCGTTGGAAACAAAAATGCAAAAATAGATCTTTTAAATAATTACTGTAAAAAAATGGGTTTTGAAATAAAAAATAAAAAAAGATTAATTGCAGGTAAAGTACCATTTTTATTTAAATTTAAAACTAGAGCTTTACCGGGAGTAATGATAGTTGGAGATGCAGCGGGAATGGCAAATCCAGTGACAGGCGGAGGGATACATGCTGCATTATATAGTGGGAAAATAGCTGGAAAAATCGCGGTTGAGTCTTTAGAAAAAAAGGATATGAAAATAACTGAAAAATATGATAAAATAATCAAAAAAAGCATGTTTCTACATCCAATACATAGAAAAGTATCAAATTATTTTCAGAAATGGACAAATGAAGACTGGAAGTTTTTTGGAAATGCTGCTGACGGTCTTGACATGAGTGATCTAACATATTTTAGAAGTTTTTTAATTGGACTAAAATACCCTAAGTATATGCTTAGAGCAAGAGAACTACTAGCAATAAGAAAAGAAATGCAGATAAACCAGAAATATGGTTTTTAGAACTGTACAATCTGAAACCATCTAAGAAGACAATACAGCACTATCGGAAAATACAAGGCAAATAAAAGTTCTGTTTTTCTAAACCTATAAAATAAAAAACCTGCAAGTAGACCCAATGGAATAAAAATTGCTATATCGACAAGATTGTTGAATAATAAAATTAAGATAAAAAATGTTACAGGTAGTAATATCGATACAATCTTTACTCCTTTTTCAAGACCAAACTCTGTAAAAATATTTTTTACCCCTGATTTTTTATCTCCCTTATAGTCCTTATAGTCTTTAGCAAGTGGGCCTATACTTAAAGCAACAAATATAATTAATCCAATTATAAGAGACTGCATTGTAATTTCTGGGTAGGTATACATTATTACCCCTGCTTGTTCTCCATGCATTCCTTGTATATATCCTGGTGTGACATACCCTATGAAATAAGCAACTGAAGATCCCGCGCCAATTATCAACGTTGAAAAAGGTGTATCTCTAAGACGTAAAGGTCTGACTGAGTATATAGTACCAAGAAATAAACCAAGTATAACTAGCATAAAAGACCATAAACCTAATAACATCGATAGGACTATAGCAATAATGGCATAAATTATTGCAATATTTTTAACCTGGTTTTTTGATAGTAATTTTTTTGGAATTACTCTATCTTTGTTATCTATTGTATCTATTTTTTTATCATATACATGGTTTATCATCACTGCATATTGCCAGACAAATATAATTGTAAAAACACTTATCCCAAACGTTCCTAGATTTCCAATAAATAACTTTGAAAAAGAAAATATCTCTGCCGGGTTCATCTGCTGTGTAAAAACCAAAAACAGATGATATATATCTTCAATTTTTATATATGATGCACCTCTTGATAGGATATGCCCAGATATAAAAATTCCAATAATTGTCATAACCGCAAAATGAGCAGTTGTTATTAGTCTGGAGCTTTTAATAAAACTTTTTAGTAATTCTTTTTTGGTTAAATATAAAAGAACTAGCAAAAGAATTATTGAAAGAATTAGATATCTAATTATGAACAATGGATGAATCAATTGGCCTGTAATAGGCCTTAATAAAATAAGCTGAGGTGAGCCTATAAAAATAAATAAAATAAAAAAAGAAAAAGCGCTTAGAATTGTCCTTATTATAGATTTTGTTTTTACTAATACATACAAACAAGCTGCAAATAGAATTATTGAAAGTTCATATATTATTCCCTCTCCACCCTGATAAAAAGCTGAAATGCCTTGTTCTGATTGAAGGGTTAATAATTCAAAAAGATTCTGTATCCAATAAGGACTTCCGTAGGTATAAGAAGATGGATTATTAAGTATAAATACATCAATAAAAGGTGGAAGAATAACTAGAGTAAAACCAAGGGCTGTAAGATTTGCAACTTTTGAAAGTTTCTCTTTTGAAAAAAATTTTAGAATTACAAGACCTGCAATAAATGATGTTACAAAAAAACATGTTAAATGGGCTTGAACAAAAAAATAATCATATGAAATTTCTTTATATGGATAATCAAGTAAGACTGCCTCAAGCCACATTCTAGCAGCAGCTAAAAATATTATCCATAAAAAAAGTGTTAGAATATTAAATCTTTTTTCCTCAAAAAAAGATATAATTCTATTTATAGCTGATATTAATGAGTTATATCTTGCTCCCATTTTTCTCCTTCCATGGTCTTATGATTTAGGGTATTATTCCGAAATTAATTATTGTAACACCTAGTTCTGCTTCTCCTGTTTTTCCATGGATGTCATAAGCAACTACTTTTATTTCATGATAAAATAGCACTCTTTCATTCCATTCCCAAGAGTACACTCCACCTTGAGGACTATGACTTGTGTTTAATTTTTGATTATCAATATAAAACTCAACTTTTTCTACACCTATTGGTGACTCTACTTCTACCTCTATTGTTATGTCTGAAATGATAAAACAGTTATTTGCTAGAAATCTCATCCATTTAGCATCAAATAGATAGAAATGTCCAACCAGTGGCTTTACGATATTTACTACAGGGCCTGGAAACTCTCTATATATTGTAAATGTATTATCTGATGTATCGTTATTTGAAAGACCTGCGTTATCTGTTGCTGTAATCCGTATAAGATATTCACTTCCTTCTTGTAGAGCGGATAGATCCCAATCATAGCTTCCATCATTGTCCTGGTTGGTAGTAACTATATGCCAGGTATCTCCATTGTCATTGCTATATTCTATATCGATATCTAAATTATCATCAAAATCATCACTTGCAGACCATGTCACTGTTATTGTTCCATTAAGTGATTCTCCACCATTTGGATATATAACTTGAACGTTTGGCGGGGTTATATCTGATAGAATAATCGGTAAATAATCACCTCCGTTTTTAATATTGCCTGAACTGGTATGAGGAATATTTGTATCTCCTATTGAATCTCCGTCTGTGTCAACACCAGTGTAATCCCCCCAGAAGTTTCCTCCTAAATATGGACCGCCGAGTATATTTGTCCCGGGTGTCAATGTTATATTCCATGTATTTTCATTATGTATAGAATCTTCAGCATTTATCGCGATATTATTGAAAAAATTATTGTAGATAAGGTTAAATGAACTACCTTCATCTAGTTGAATACCTTCATAGTTTTCAGTAAAAGTATTATCCTTAATCGTATGATATCCGGATCTATGAACCCTAATTCCTTGTTGATTTTTATCAAACTTATTTTCCATTATTGATGTACCATTTACGTTGTCTAGTAGTTTTACGCCTGATTGACATAAAACAAAATCATTTTTTTCAATATCAACATCAAATACATCTCCTATACAAACCTCTCCATTTCTATTGGTGTAATTTTCAGTAAACCAAATACCATCTGAACAAGCTCTAATAGCATTATTTAGAATAGTTACATCTTTTGCACCAGCAACAAGTATTGCCTTACCACTCACGCCAAATGGTACAGCTATACTCTGATATTCTAAAAAGTTGTTATTCTGAATATTTATGTTAAAAACAGAAGGAGTACCTTGAACAGACCATAGATAAATACCATATCTTTTTGGATCATCTATCGAATTTTCAAAGGTGTTATCTTCAATGTTAATATCACTTGAATACATCATCCCAAGGCTTTGGATATTATTGTTTTCGATTACAACACCTGTGCTGCCGTTCAAAAATATGTTATCGATTGTATTGTATTTTAATTCAAGTTGATCGTTTATAAGAGCTGTAAATGATTCAAAGGGCCAGAACTGATAGTAAAAAGTACCTTCGATTGTGTTGTATCTAAATTGTACTCTATTTGAAAAAATATCTGTGCCGGGTCTTACAGATGATTCATCAGAGAAGTTATGCGGGTCGATATATACTGAATAACCTATGGTTGGATTTTTAATAATACAATTTTCAACAATTAGTCCACTTACATCATCATAAATCCCTGTTTTTAAACAATGATGTCCGCCTTGAATTGATATATCTTCAATTAAAACATTCTTAATTCCAAAATCATTTGCAATTAGAACTGTTGGTGAAGAAGCATTACCAAATATAACTGTTTCAGAATTATCCTGAAGGCCGTGTAACGCTATTTTTTTATCTATTAAAATATTTTCATAATAATATCCTTCATGAAGATATATGTTTTGACCTGCGGCTGCATTATTCATTGCTTCAGTAATTTGACTGTAATAAATATCCTGATTCTCTATTCTTGCCGCTCTATAAATATCCCTTTCTGTTTCTTCATATGTATTATCTTTTATAACTGCTGTAGTATTTTCAAAAAGCCTAATTCCATTGGTGGCATTTACAAAATTATTTGAAGATATTTCAATTTGGTTTGTATCATTTACATAAACACCATCATCTTCCATCCATGAAAAATAATTGTTCTTAACTTTGATTGCGTGAGAACTTTCAATATAAAAACCGATTTCTCTTCTAAAGTCTAGGTTTACTTCTCCGATAAAACCATTTTCACATTCATATGCTTTTAATGCATAAGAATCATAACCTGCAGTTTCATCGTTATTTACAACAAAAGAACTAACATTTTTCAAATTTAAAGATATTCGCCCTACTTGTGAATCATACTCGTTTTGTCTAGTTGCTGCATTATTAAGATTAGTATAACGTATGCAATCACAAAAAGATTCAAACTCACATCCAAATATTTCCAAATTTGATAGAGCGAGATCTTCATTATTTCCTACTGCTGCTGTTCTCAAAACAGATCCAAAACGCTCAATTGTAAAACCATCTAATAAGATGTTACTATCATTTAACATAACTGTAAATCCATTTGTTTTAAGAAAATCTGAATAGGTTGCATCTTGATCTGTTATTGTTGCTCCATTTGGCCCCCAAACAGATCTTAATATGATTGGTTTGTTGATATTTAGAACTTCTTTATATTTTCCAGGTTGAACACTTACAACCCCTCCATTGCTACATGCATCTATGCCATTTTTTATTGTTTTAAAGTGATCAACACCCCAGCCAGGGGTACTTGAGTCATAGTTATTATCTACCCATATTTGGTAAATACTTTCATTTAAGAAAGAAAAATCAATTTCAACTATAGTGCTATCAATACCGTTTTTTCCTGTAACGGTACCTGAAAAACTATATATACCTTCTGTTATGTCGCCGTGGATTCTATAGGCTATATCTAAGCTGTATCCCGGAAAATCCCTATATAGGCCATCGACTAGTGAAATACTACCAAAAGCATCCTGATAAATATAGAATCTTGGGGCATCACCATTAATTATCCTCCACATATGTGCCTGCCAAGTACCAGATGATGCGCCAGAGTTTACTCCCTTCGTATTCCAATATGAAAAATAACCAGAAGGATATTCCTCTAGATACAAACCAAAATATCCGTTATCTAAATCTCCATCAATATCTATTTCATCTATGTCTATCCAATAATAAATATCGGATGTATTTGTAGGGCATGAATAAAAAGAATAAAGTGACCCGTATTGTTCTTCCCAGAGTAACTGATCATTGGATTTTACAATATCTGCACTTACAAGGTTTGGTCTGCTAAGTTCATTTATATCCTCAACAAAATCCATATCTACATTAATATGAGAGATATCATCTGTATCAGAACTAATATTTCCCTCAAAAGAGTAACCTCCCAACGGATAATCTCCATTGACTCTCAAATTATCTGGACTTCCAAAAAAATCATTGCTCAACCCATCTATTAAAGATAAATCTTGATTTGAATCAACTTCAAGGTAAAAAATTGGTTCTCTGCCGTTTATTATTTCCCACATATGAGCTTGCCAACTGCCCGGTGATGCGCCAGAGTTTACTCCTTTTGCATCCCAATAATCAAAAAAACCAAATGGATAAGATGTTAAATTAAAACCATACATGCCTTGCTTCAAAGCAACATTAGTTGAACCATATTTTACATCAATATATTTGTATGTGATGGCTGAATCAAGTTCAACTGTAAAACCTGTGTTTAAATTTCCATCAATGGGATACCAATCTATAGTATCTGTTGATTGTTCTAATTTAAAATTTATAAATTCTGGTTCTTCAGCATTAGAAGAAACAACAAACAAAATTACTATTAATAAAAAAGCAATCAATCCAACTAAAACTAAGTTTGTTCTTTTAAAAATTTTTAATTTATTGTTCACATTCTCATTCATGATAACGCCCCCACAGCAAAATTTATCCAAGTAAAACAATCTTTTAGAGTATATATAAGCTTTATGTATTTGAAATCCTTATTAAAAGATAAAGAAGATTAAAATCTATTATTTTAAGATGGTTTTTCTATCTAAATTCTGCTATAATAGGGTATCTATCTAAATTTTGAATCTCAATATTTTCATTGTGAAAAACACTGTAAGGATTATCGCCGATATTATCGTTATTTTCGTCACTACCATTATAATCATCCCAATAGTTACCAACGCCTGAATAATCAAATTGATTTTTTGTGTTACTTTTAGCATTATACTCAGTATTATTAACAAGTATATTTCTAAAAATAATGTTTGATTCTGCTCCACAACAGAAAAAAAGACCATATTTATTTTTATCAAATAAATTATTTACAACTATATTGCCGTCAGATTGTTTCATATGAATGCCATATTCATTTTCATAAAAAGAGTTATCAGATATAGTAGAGTTATAATTATAGCTTAAATAAACTCCTTTCTCAAAGTTATTCGAAATAATATTGTTTGAAATATTAGTTTGATTTATCTTAATAGAATAATAACCATTAAGATATATTCCAAACATGTTATTTGTAACTAAATTTTCTATGAAGGTATTATTTGATCCTTTTTCAACATAAATACCATATTTTTTGTTATTTCTGATATTGTTATTCGATATGTGGTTTCCATTTGATCTAATGTCTATAGCAGAGTCATATGTAGGATAACTCGTATTTCCTCCATTTTTAATAGTAAACCCAATGATTTTAACTCTATCTGCTATAATATGTATACCATCACCAGTTCCTTGAGCATCAATAATCGTATTTTCTTTATCTTCCCCTATTAAACTCAAAGTTTTATAGATGATAATATTTTCTTTGTATATTCCCTTACCTACACGTATAACATCGCCTTCAATACTTTCATCAATAGCGTTATTTATTGACGAAAAAACCTTTTCTTTTCCTTCTATTCTTACATTTTTTTCTAAATTATTATCCTTGTCAATACATCCGCTAATAGAAGAAATAAAAAGAATGAGAAAAAATAATGTTATCAAAAATTTTTTATCCAATTTATCTGCCTTCATCTAAATTATTGTTCAAGATATATATTCCTCAATATTTTCTTCTATTATATGAGAATAATCGATAACCTCCTCAATAGAAATATTTGACCCAAGTAATGCTACTACAATATCTTTAATTTTAAATACAGAGAAAAATAAAGTTGTTTTTTCCCCAAATATAGTTGTATAGTTTTTACCTAAATATGATTTTTCACCTATCTCTTCTGAGTCAATAATTGAAAAATTATAGGTTAAATTTTTATTTTTTATATAATCAATAAATTCCTCAGCTTTGTCTTCGGATGTAAGTCTTCCTAAAGTTTGTATTATAAAAGTAATATCATCTCTGTTATATCTAACGTTATATTTCTCTAGAATTTTCCAACCTTCAAATATTGTTCCATTTGGTGCAGTGTAGGCTTTTGTTACATGTGCTTTATCATATTCTTTGTATTCTCCATCATTCAAATCTTCAAGATTCAACCTTATTTGATCTAAAGAAATGTCTATATTTGATTTTTCAACTTCTTCAAGGCATCCTGAAAATAAAGTTATTATTAGAAAAACTGCTAACGTTGATATGAAGATTTTTTTCTTGATATTATTCTTCTTTTTTTTTCTCATTTTGACACCATTGTTTTAGAAAAACTTCCAAACAGTTATCTCAGAAGAGGTTTCTTTTCCGACTTTATCAATTGCTACTATTCTTAATTTATGTCTGAAAAACATCGAATCCTGCCAAATAAAGATATAAGGCGAAGATAACGCTTCGGCAACTGGGTTATCGCCATTATCAATATAGAACAATACCTTTTCAATCCCGCTTGCATCTGAAGCATTAACTGTTACGTCGATATTTCCAAAGATAACTGAACTAAAAAAAGGCATTTTCTTTTCATTTTGAATATAAATTCCTTTTGTGGGTTTTAAAACTTCTAGATATGGCGCTTTTTCATCTGAAACTGTAACTATTATTTCCTCTGACCAGTTGCTCTCACCATAGTTTTCATCTCTTGCCTTTACTTTAACCAAAAAAGTACCTGTTTTACTCCATTTATGTGAAATTGTACAAATTTCTCCTGATAAAAACCAATCCGTCCATTGTATTTCACTTTCGTCTTTAAAATCCCATCCATACTGTATTTCATCTTCTTCAGGATCAGTAGATACAACACTAAATTCTGGAAATGATCCAGTAAATGTTGAAGTTGTACCATCTATAATCTCAGGTATTTCAGGAGGATATTGCATAGATAGTATAATTGTTGAATACTCTCTGTCTAGGTTGCCTTCATCATCTTCAACTAATAAAGATACATGATAAGTGCCTTCTTCTTCGTATATATGTGTTGGTTCTATTAAATTAGATGTTGTTCCATCATCAAAATCCCAGTAATAATTATCAATCGAGCCATCAGGATCCCAGGATTCAGCTGCTGAAAATTCTATTTTAAAGTTTACACCATTGTAACTTGAGGGCGTAATTTTTGCTATAGGGTTCCAATATTTTTTAACCTCTATTGTCTCAGAAGTTGTAGATAAATATCCCTGATTATCCTGAACGGTTAATGTAACTTTATAAGCGCCTTCTGATCCATAAACATGATTGGGATTTTTTTTATTTGATGTGTGCCCATCTCCAAAGCTCCACTGTCTATAGGTTATAATTCCAAGTGATTTATCCTCAAAATTTATTATCTCATTTGTTTTAGGGTAATCTGGCCTATAGGTAAATAACGCACTAGCTTCTTCTGCACCTTTTATTGAGACATATGGATCACCAAGAAGTATTGTATCATAATAAGCATGATACATGTTTCTTTCATCTATATGCCAAATATTATCTTCTTTTGAATCCTGATTTGCTTCACCTATTCTAGATATTTTTTCGTTAGGTGAAAACAATGCATCAAAAAACTCTCGCGCATATCTGTTATCTGCTCCGTCATAATTGTTTGAACTTCCATAACCATATCCTGTATTCATGATTGCAGCAAATCCGCCTTTTTTTGGAACATTAACCCATTTTTCAGCAAAGCATTCGTCATGTTTTTCTAATTGACCTGAGTGACAAGCTTGACTGTAAAAAAGACAGTATTTACCACTATTTTCAAGTTCATCTATTTCAAAATTAGTTAATTTCATTGCTGCAAGGGATGTACCATGGCCTACATGGTTTATGATGCTAACACCGTTGTTTATAACATTCATGGCATCTTCATCAGTCCAACTTCCAAGACTTTCATAAAGTCTTGTTATTGTGTATTTATCTGATGGTATGCCATATGTATCTTGATTATAATCTGTACAATAATCAATGCATCTTTCAACATATCCTGATCCATCACCGCCTGGACCAGACCATAAATCTTCTCCAGCAGATAAAACATTTTGAGTAAATAAATCTTCATTCCAGTCACTATTTTCATAAGAAAGTGTTTTTTCTACAAAGGAAGATACGTCATCTTCGTCGTCAACTGGAGCTCTACCGACATATACTTCTGCAAGAAGGTCTATTGTTTTACCATTAACTCCATCAAATTCTTCACCCCAAATTCCATCCTCATCATAATTATAGTTACCATCTAGACACTGATAATAAACATCTGATGTAATCTCTGTTTCATCTTTTTCAACACCATCAATATCATGTAAATATCTTATAGGAACCTTTTCAACATCTCCACCTAAAAGAATCCATTTTGTATCCCAAGTTAAATATGCATCTCTTATGAAATTTCGTATCTTTTCTTGAGTGTCTACTCCTTGGTACTCTTTTTTAATATCTTCTACAGATTTAATTTTACAGGATAGACCTTGGCTTTCACGTTGGTCTATTAAGTCGTTAAAAGTAAATTCTTTAGAAGCATTTATTAGATCTTCTGTTGTTATTATAACGTATTCATAATTTTCCAATCCAAAGCTATGATTAATACTTTCATCTGGATAAGTATCAAGAATTTGTGGATTCTCAACTAATCTTTCTACTTTATCACGGTCAGAATATTTTTTTAATATTGTATCATAGTTTTTTTCTTCTGTTTCAATTGATATTTTTATTTCATTGTAATAATAAACAGTACCTGTTTCTCCTAAATATCTAACCGGATGTAGATTAACAAATAAAATCAAGTATCCATTCAAAGATTGTATTCCTAGATTATTATAGAGTTTTTCTGGATACAATTCTTCTTTTTTAAACTGGGGAACAATTTCCCTCTGAACAGAAGCGTTATCTAATCTGTGTGATAACCCCCCAAGTTCAATATTTTTAACATTTGTATTTTGTAGTATTTTTTTCTCTGATGTTTCCAAGGATATTTGTTTAATATCAGTTGAATAAGGTAGTAATATTTTTAGTGGTTTCACTGGCAATTTTGGTTCACCAAGTTTTTCTGAAAAAGGAAGATCGCCAAGATTGATTCTATCGAATTCTTCTCCTTTTATATTTATTGCAGAATATGTAGGATTGCCAAAATTATAGATAAAAGAAATAATGCCGTGATCATTTTCAATATCGTTATATTCCTTTTGAGAAATCACTATGGAATTTATTGAAACTAACATTAAGATTGTAAGTATAAGAATACTTAATTTTTTAAACACCTTCTAACCCCCACAAATAGTTTAGATTATCTCTATATATTTCAGAAAGTATAAATACTTTATTGAGAGGAAATATTTTATCTATTTAATTTTTAGATTTGTAGATTTTTTTTTAAGTTAATTTACTCTTTTATTTAGATAAAAAGAAAAAAAGAGAGATTTTTTGTTTTTTTAGAATATTAGGAATGTTGCTGTCATTTGGTCTGTGATTGTTTCATCGTTTGTGGTATGTGCTGTTATTTGTATGGTGTGTTTTCCGATTATTTGTTGGTCAATTTTCCAGGTGTATGGGCTTTCTGTGATTGTGGTTTGTTTGGTTCCGTCTAGTAGGAAGTCTATTTCTTTGATGTTTGCTGGTTCTTGCGTGTAGGGTTGTATTGTTGTTGTTATTACTCCTGTTCCTATGAGTATCGGTTGTTTTATTGGTAGTAGTTTTATTCCAAATATGTATAGTGCGTTTTCTGGTTCTGATATTGTTAGGTCAAAGTTTACGTTTGATATGGTGAATGTCTTTGTTTTTGGTTGTTCAATGCTTCCTATGTTATCTTCTGAGTAGTATTCTATGGTGTGTTCACCTAGTGTATCTATGGTTAGTGGTTGGTTATATATATTGAATCCTTGTGGTGCATCATCTAATTTATAGTATGTTTCTTTCACACCTGAACCTATGTCGCTTGCTGCTAACCTAATCTCAACATTTTTGTAGAATTTATTGTCACTTCCTTGGCCATCAAGTATACAAGTGGACTTTGGTGCACTTAAATCGACTTTTATCTGCTCTGTTTTCTGCATTATATTTCCTGCTTTATCTACTGCAATAGTATTTACATAATGGCTACCTTCACCGATGTTTATTGGGCTATTGTAATCCTGCCAGGTTCCAAAATCTATTTGATACATAATTTTGTTTAATCCTGAAAGATCGTCATTTCCAGATAGCTCAACTTTAACTGAACTTGTATACCAGCCGTTTTGTTGGTCTGCTCCAGAAACAGTTACATCTAATGTTGGTGAGCTTTTATCTATACTAAATGTCTCAGATACTGGTGTTTCCTCATTTCCATAATAATCAACTGAGTATGCTTCAATTGTGTGTTCTCCTTCTGCTCCTACTGGTATGAATTCTTGGTCTTCAGGTACGTATCTTTTCCATTCTCCGCCGTCTATTCTGTAGAATGTGTCTATTACTTCAGTCCAATCTGTTGCTATAAAGGATATACGTTGTGTTTCACTATACCATTCTGAATTGTATGATCCAATACCGTGGTTAATTTCTGTAACTGGTGGGACATTTCGATCGATTTTTACCTGGCAAGTTGTAGATCCAGTTGCTCCTTCATTATCAGTAACAGTAAGTGTGACCTCATATATCTTATCCGGTTCTGGGAATGTATGAGTTGTAGAAGGTTCATTAGCTGTACTTCCATCTCCAAAGTCCCAATGATAATCAGTTATTGTTCCTTCATCAGGGTCATAAGAGTATCTGCCGTCAAAAGTATAGGTTAATGAATCATCTGTATATTCTTTTGGTAAAACAGCTATTGGTGGCCAAACCTCTTTTACTTCAACTATTTTTGTGCGATTGCTGTGAAGACCCCATCCACTGTGTACTGTAAGAGTTACTTCGTATTCTCCTTCATTTTCATATGTCCATGTTGGTTTTTTATTTGTAGAGTCAATAACTCCGTCTCCATCAAAATCCCATTCTCTTAAGGCTACGTTTCCATCTGATACATCATTAAATTCAATTTGTTCTCCAGGATTTGGACATTTTGTTCCTTCGTTTGTTCTATAGTCAAAATCTGAAAATACAGCCATGTCAGCATCAGGGACTCCGCCTCCTTCTTCACTATATGGCCAGGATGTCGTTTTGATCCAAACACAATCGCGGGTTGCAACACCGTTACATCCATATGCAATATTTCCGAAACCGCCGTATCCCCAGCCAGTTCCCCAGCTGTTCTTAATAATCCAGTAACCACCGTTTAATATCTCGGGGTCATCAACCCATCCACAAAGTAATACACCGTGATTTGTTGTTCCATAGTCATCATTTTCATAAACATCATTTGGACTATGATGGGAACTTCCCCATGAACCAAATCCATTTGCGTTGATATCTACAGATAAAGGACCATAGGTCATAATCCATGTCTTTAAAAGATCCCAATCGCTTGGATTATCTTCAGATGTAGTTGTAACACCAAAGCTTTCTATTTGGAACAATTTATTATCTTCTGCAGGTGGTGATGTAAAATAATCCCAGTCGCTGCATTTATCACTACATGGAATATAATCAACTGCTTGATATGGCATACATGATTCGATTGTACATCCATTGATTCCGTTACCTGTACTTCCAGGTGATGTACTTTGTATGTAATCAACAGCCGTGCTCATCCATCCTCCACTGCAACTACCAGCTCCACTTAAACAAGATAAAATATATTGCTCAGAAAGATCGATATCTGTAGTGGGACTACCAGATGCAATATTTATTGCTGCTTCCATAGCAGCTAATGCTGAAAATGCCCAGCAGCTACCACAACTTGCTTGATCTTTTGCAGGTGTTGTCCAATCTCCACCATAACTCTTCCAGCTAAATTGACTTGGTAGACTATCAAAACTCATAGTGGGCTGAGGGTCTTCATCTATCAAAGCAAGTTGTTCTGGAGTTTTTGGTGGCATTTCCATTACGGGATATCCATCAACATATTTACATTCACAACTTTCTTTTATTTCATGATTGTATTCATATGATATATCTAACTCAGTATTTTCGGCGGGACTTGTTGTTGGCAACTCTTCAGCGTCTTGCTGTGCTGAGATAAGCACAGTTGTTGATTGTGCTACAAAAAATATCAGCACAAAAATTGCTATAATTTTCTTTATTTTTTTCATATCTTACCTACCTCTAAAAGTTTCCCCACTAACACTTGTTAATTCAAAAGTCGTTAATGTATTTAAATATTTCGAACCAAAATTTACTTCTAGAAGTATAAGATATAAAAAATTTTAAAAAAAATTTAGAGATAAGGGATTTTGTCCCTTATTTTTAATTTTTTGCGTTCTTTTTAGAATAGACCTAGGCTGTATACCATTATTTCCATTGTTACTGGTGTGGATGTTAATCCTTTGTTGTCGATGGCGCTTACACTAATTGTTAATGCACCAAAGTGCATTTCATTGAAGGTATGTGTGTATGGTGAAGTACTATCCCAGTGTGTTTCATTGTTATATTTGAATAAGACTGTTTTAATTCCTGAGTCATCAGTTGCTGTTGCCTCAACTGGTACTTTACCGAAACATAATGTCTTTTCGCCAAATATTCTGTTCATTATCGGGCTTCCAAACAAGTAGATTTTTCCTTCTTCAGGTAATATTATCTCGACAACTGGTGGTGTTGTGTCTACAGTAAGTTCAGTTGTTTTATGTGGCAATTCTTCATTTCCGTTGTTATCTACTGACCAGTATTCAACAGTATGTGTTCCTTCACTAATTGTGAATGGTCCACCATATGTTTGTGTTGACCCGCCGTCTACCTTATAGTAGGTTGCATCTACTCCTACGCCTTTGTTTATTGGTAGATCTATTGCTACAAGTGTTACCATTGCTGTGTCTTCATTAAAGAACAAACTTGTTTGAGGTGCTACGTCATCCTCGAATTCAGTACCTGTAGGTTTGATTTCAAGATGAACATCATCTATTGCCCATCCTTCACCTATTGCGGCGCCATTTCCATCTGTTTCAAGTCTGAATCTTACCCATACAATTTCGCCTGCGTATTCATCTATATTCCATCTCTGCCCAGGATGTGGATCTGCTTTTGCAGTAAGATCTTCAAGTGTTATCCAACCTCCAGTATCATCACCGTATACATCACCAGGTGTATGTACCCAGTATTGTACCCATGTAGCAGATTCCATTGGGGATTCTCCGTCCCAATCTGGACTGAACTCGATGTATGCTCTTTCATTTGCAAAGTTATAGTTCATTGATGCGCCGAATTTAATGTAGTTTGGATTTATCACTGGATCAGTAAGGTCTAGTTTGAATGCGATAGCATTATTTATACCGGTACCAAACTGATTATAACCCCATGGTACAAGGTTTGCTGATGGTATAGTATACCATCCTGATCCGCATTCAGCACATGGATCATCTGGTAAGGGTTCAGCTTCATTTGGAATTGTAGCTTCATCTTCTGAATATATCCAATGTTGGCCTCCTTCGCCTGGTTGACATGTCCACGGTGAGATATCCTTGTCTTCAAAGTCCTCTATTGAGGTGTCAGGTCCTTGGAATATTCCATATAATGGTTCACCATATTCTAATTCTTCAGGTGCACCAGCACATATACCAGCGTCAAGACCCCATACACTTGGATATCCAAGTGCTCCGACAGTTGTCCATGTATCTGTACTGCCATGATCCAGCATATGTTGTCCTCTTGAATCCGTGTTATCGGTATCAAATCCTGCTGGATAACCAGCATAACCTGCAAGCCATTTAACTATTACAAATACAGGGCCGCTGTTTGGAATTTCATAAAGTGTATCAAATGTTACAGGTGTCCATCCAGTTGCCGATGCTGTACCAGAAGCAACAAGTGTCTCATCATCGCCTATAGTGCCCATATCTGGTAAGGAACCTTGTGCACAATATACTTCGTAATCTTCAGCATAGAATCCGTACTCATCAGCACCGCATGAAACTAAGATTTCACAGACGTTATCGCCTCTGTAATCATCTAACTCTGGACTTGATAGTTCAATAGCTTCAGTCCAAGCTGAACCATCTGTCCAAGCTAATGCATCATCTGTGTATCCATCATTGTATGAAATCCATGCATCTGCAAGAGATGGAGGTGGTACACCAGTTACATCAACTAGCTGTATATCATCAATATAGAATCCTTCATCTACACCTGCATCATCAGAGTACATTCTGAATCTGAATCGAGTGTTTGGATTTGCATCACAGACATCTTGCGGTATGTAAACCATTTGGTCTTTGAAGACTCCATCGGTGGTTGTTCCAGATGTTTTCCATATTCTATTCCAAGTGGTAAGATTCTCTGTCTCAGGATCATTGTCATGGTCAAATTCGCTGTACATCTCAAGAGATCCAAAATCGTCTTTGTTATAAAACTCATACCACGTCGTAAAGTTTAGTACTACACCAAATGGTGTATAATCCTTGTCGACAGTTCCATCTTCGTTATAAGTAATAAACGACACTCCTGGACTTACAAGATAGTCATCCATATTATTGATATATTGAGCGGATTGCGCAGTTTCTCTACCTGCCCATGCAAAGCAGTCATCTGCTGTTTCACGGTTGCAGCATACATCCCAAAGGCATTCTCCACCACCTGTTATATCTTCTACTCTATAATCAAAGCAGCGTTCCGTCTCTGCACCGGTTACTACTACTGCACAGCATCCATCATTTGATGGGTTAATATCATTTTCAAGTTGAGTTTCAGCTGTAATCACATTTGTACATAGCTCAACATTATAACTTCCTTGTAGTGTTTCAGTATCTCCAGGCTGTAATTCACCTGTATTTAGTGTTGCAATAGTTTCAAGGCTGGCATCATCATAGTCTTCTAGAATAATTTTCCAGTTATCAACCATAAAACCAGTCCAAGGTACAGGGTTTAATGCATTTGCACAACCGCCGTCAGGTGTATCAGGAAGATAGTTCATATCTGCTTCAGTATTTGGTCCTTCAGCATATACAAAGAAACCAATCTCAACTTCAGGTAAAGTGTCATACGTCTCACCAGCAAAGTCATTTCCAATAAGCGATCCTTCAAGTATATCATATAGATCTAAATCAAATGACTGCCAGTCGTTTTCATATCCATCTGGATCGCCTGCAACTCCAAAATCTGTAAAGACAACATAACCAGCACCAGGTCCTTCAGTTGGAGCTATTGCAAGTAGTACGGTACTTCCCAAACTTTCTGGAACGGCACCTGAATAATAATAGAAGTATTCTTCTAGTTCCATTGACCATTTTGCAGCAAATGTCATCTTTGCGTTGACTGGATCTGCACAATCTTTACCATTTCCATTCGGATCTAGATCAATAGTTTGTCCAGCCATAAATGCAGTACCAGTATCTTCTGGTAGAGTTGGAAATCCTCCATGTTCTGCAAAGACCAAACATTCGCTACCTGGATTTAGTGATCTTGCTTGAGCGGGATCATCATCATAAATTTCACTAATCTCTTCCCAGCCCTTACTCCATTCTATTGGAACCTTTGTTGGTCCTGATGGTAAATTAAAGTAATATGCAGTATAATCTCCTAATGTGTTTGATTCAAAATTATCATCGTTTACCTTCGTACTTATAAGGTTACCTGCTTTTAATTCCACAGGGACATTGTTTTCTGCAAATGTACCTAGATTTTGAACTGTTACATTTATAGGAACATTATCTCCGGGGTTTAGTGTTTTACCATCGTCTGGAGATTCAATTTCCACACA
The DNA here is from genome assembly GCA_964518165.1 of uncultured Thermoplasmatales archaeon. Classification (GTDB taxonomy): domain Archaea; phylum Thermoplasmatota; class E2; order DHVEG-1; family DHVEG-1; genus CAYZTD01. The sequence continues at coordinate 4,920 of CAZFFN010000019.1, read as the reverse complement.
GGCCATATCATGGATGTCTTGAATTTTGAACTGGAATTTTAGTTCGTTGTTCTCAATATCTGCTTCACATCCTGATGGATTGAAAACTTGACCAAAAATATGTATCTCATACCATGTATCATCTTCTGGGTCAAAGCTTATTGGGAAACAGTAATCTTGGTACTGTACACCTTCTTCAGGATCACATGGATCTAATTCCATTATTTGATGTGTCTGATGTGCAAGTTCTAGTTCATAATCAAGTGTCATTTCAACAGATAAATCATCAATGTACCATCCTTCAAATTGTAGACATGGGTCTTTTTGCCAAATGAATTTCATTCTAAGTTGGGCGTCTCTTAAATCTTCAGAAATTACTATATCATCTTCACCAGGTATGCAGTCGTCGCATATGATGCCATATGGATGTTTATATTCTTCATCTCCTGTATCTATTTCTGTGTTAAGGAATTTCAATGTCACAGGGACCCACTCATCTTCAGTGTCATATGCTAGAAAATCAGATTGCGAAATTTCTGTCCAAGTTGCTCCATCATCAAGACTGTATGCAATTGTACCATAATCTGTTGGATCAACAAGTCCGTCTTCATTAATTGTGTATTCGCCTTCACACCAATGTGAGAAACTCAATTCAGCACATGCTGCGCCAGATATATCAAACATGGGTGTAGTTAAAGTATCATGTTGATCAGGAAGCGACATATCTGATTTTCCTAGATAAATATCTTCATCAACACCATATGTTCTATCTTCACCTTTAGTACAGCGCCATGCTTGGTTATTTGTAAGCCATCTGTTTTCAGCGCCGCCTTGGAGAACCCAGCTATCCATATCTTCGTCATCTTCGATCATCCAGTCTCCTACTTCTGGGAATTCAATTGGGTAATCTGTTCCGCAACATGGGAATTTTGTTAAATCATATTTAGGGTCATCAAAAATTGTTATAGTTTGCCCACAGACTTTTTCATATATTTCAGCCATCAACTTTAATTCACCAATTCCAATTTCTCCCTTGTTTGCGATCTGGATACAGATATCTTTTGGAAGTGAATTCCATGCAAAATAATCATTAATGCCATCGCCATCTATATCATAAGCATTTGATTGGGCATTAAATTCATCTGTGAAATCTAGTATCTCAAAATCACAAGCATCAGGGATACAATCTTCAGCAGGTCCAGGTCCGGCACTAGCAACATAAACTTCTTGTAGCCAATTATAGTCAAAACCTAATCCAGCAAGAGTGTCATATGGAAAACTTCCAGTGGTAGATATATATCCTCCATTTGGTACCATAGGTCCCGAATCAACAGCAAATACAAATTGAGATGCTGCAGTTTGAGTTACTTCGAAGCTTACACTCATTTCTGCCTGTGTAATCTCTACTGGAGTTGTTAACGTAAGATCTTCAAATGCTCCAGAATCTGTTGTAATGAAATCTTGAGAATATACTTCTGTAGGTGATCCACCAAGACTTCCTGTATAAATTTTAAAAGTTCCATCAAGACCAGCGCCTGTTCCATCAGAATAATCTAAGTATGATACCTTTGTGATTTCATTACCAATTTCGGCGGAGAAATCTAATGTGATTCCAGTATACATTGTTCCGGTTCCAGTAAGGCTGATTGAATCAGTTGCTAGGGTTGGATCGTGTGATGGCCCATTATGAAGATAATACCATTCGTCGACCCCTACGCCGTCAAATGCTTCAGTTTTATCAAATCTGGTTTTTCCTAGTGGAGTGCCGGTTTTTGGTATTGATGGTTTGCCTGCACTTGTAAAATCACCTTGCTCAGATTGAAGTTCTGTGTCACCAGTATTTGCCAATACAGCAGGTACCGTAGATGATACCATAAACACTGCAATCAACAAAACAACAGCTTCCTTTAAAAAATATTTATTTCTATCTCTCATATATTTATTCACCTCTTCTCAATTCCCCCACATTCTTTTTAGAATTGAAGACTAATATCGATATGTACAACCAACTATTTAAATCTTATTGAAATTTTTCACGTAAAAGCAAATTAAATGCCCAATATTTGCCATATCGTATTTTTTTATAAGACATAAGTATTATATAAATTTGATATTAACATTAATTGTTAAATTACAATATTTAAGCTTTATATTATATAACAGTAATTAACGCATTATATATAACTTTTTATAAAACATACCATAAAATTGCTTTAATATAATTTTATGAAACAATATGATTAATTATACCAATTTTGAGAGAAATATCTAAATACTAGTATTCACATTATATAATTTACTTTCATTAAGAACAACAGAATAGAATTTTGGGGGAAAAGAGGAAATGAAAAAAAGAAAAGTAATTGAAGCTAGTATTTTTGTAGTATTTTGTTTAGTGATATCAAATTTTTCTTTTGCTGCATCGGATATATGTGCAACACCAGATGAATCTGAACATGGAGAAATGGATGTAGTAAAAGAAGCATATATAGACGAAAGCTGGACAGAGGGACCTATATATCCAGAAATTGGTGAGACTATAGAATTTAGGATAATCCTAACTTATCATAACACGTCGGGTCTTCCAAATACGCATTGGGCATATGATATGAGGGTATATGACGATTTTCCCGAATGTCTGGATTATGTTCCAGGAACAGCTGATCCAAATTTTAATTTTAATTGGAAAGACGATCCAGATGAACAACTGTTCTGGGATTTAGAAGAAGTAAAACTCTATGACGGTCAAAGTTATGTTTTAAAATATAATGCGACAGTCGTTGGACCAACAGGCCCATTAGGTCAAAAGAATAATGTCACAGCAATTTGGGATGAACGATGTACATATGGTAGAGATCTTGAAAGTACTGATTTTCTACTAATAATAGTCGGTGAAGCACCAGATTTAAATTTAATCAAAAGAGTCTGGGATCCAGTTTCACATCAGTATGTAAAAGATATTACAGCATATGAAGGTGAAACACTAAGATTTAGAATCGATGTTGAAAACAACGGTGGAACAGATTTAACGCAGGTTGTAGTAAATGATACATATCCAGAATTTATAACGCCATTTGAATATTCAATACCGCCTTATCTTGCAAATACAATAGATAGATATATTGTATGGCACTTGGGAACGATTCCTTCCGGAGAAACTGAAATAATTTTATTTAATGCTACAGTTAACTCTGTAGATTATAAGATGACTGGTAAAAATATAGCTAATGTTACCTGTCATGAGGAACTATTTGATGAAGACAATGTAACAATAACAGTTGAGAAACATTTTTTGGTTGATAAAAAAGTAAAACATCCTGAAACAGGTGAATGGGTAGAAGAGATTCCTTATGTAAAAGGATGTGAGCCAGTTAGATTCAGGATAAACATTACCTATTTTGGAAATGAAAGGATGAAATGTCTTCTAGTTTATGATCAACTACCATTCCAATGTCTTGAATATGATGATAATGTATTTATTGAAATAGCAGGTCAAGAAATAACACCTAGTGATACAGATTATTATCCGGATATTTACCTAGAATCTGAAACATTTATAATGTGTGACAGTCCAGTAGAGGTCCCAAAAGGTGGAGTATATTTCAGCTGGATTAATCAATCAATCGGTGCGAGTGGCGGCCTAGTAAATGGAGATAGCGTAATAATTGAATTCGATGCATCAGTTGTTGAATACTGTGAAAATGGAGAATGCTGCAAAACAGAGAACTGTGTTGAATCGTGGCTATGGAGTTGCTGTGATACAGTATATCACGCGATGGATTGTGCGAATATAACATGTGTAGCACTACCTGGTGAATTCAACAAAACAGTTAGTTTAAATGAACCAACTAATTGGCAGAAAGAAGTACATACGGTACAAGGTTATGATGTAAAATTCAAACTAGAAATGACATATTATGGAAACAAAAATTTAACAAATGTAACATTTAAGGATGTTTTACCTTGCTGCCTTGAATACAAAGAAACAATTCAATCACCAACTGGAACAGTTATAGATGTATCAAATGACAAAAAAACAATTTATTGGAATGTAACTAAGGAAGTTGCTGATTGTGAAACAGTTACAATAATCTTCAGAGCAGATGTAGTTGGGTCCTCTGAATGCGGAGCATGTATAAACTACGGATATGTCTATGGTTATATTCAGACATGTGTACTTAAAAAATTAGTTGTAGAAAAAGAAGATACAGCTGTAGTGTATGCAGCACCAAACACACCACCTCATATTCCTGATGTGAGTGGTCCATCACAGGGAATAGTTGGAGTGCAATATACTTTTAATGCAATGCTACATGACAATGAAGGGGATCAAATAAGTTACAGATTTGACTGGGGAGACGGAATAACTGACTGGCTTGGACCAGTAAGTTCCGGAGAAGTAACAGAAACACATACGTATAGCGCTGTAGGAACATACAATATACGAGTAAAAGCGAGAGATGAACATGGTGCTGAAAGCGATTGGACAGATTATCCATGGATTATTTCTATTAAAACAGCTAGTGTCGATGTAACATTAGAAACATTTAACATCGGTAGCGTTGAAGCAATTGTAAAAAATACAGGCCAAGCAGATCTAACAAATATACAGTATGAGTTTAATATCAGTAGAAAATCTTTACTTGGTTTAAGAGATATAAATGTCGATGGTTCTGGATTAATAAGTTTACTAACTGCAGGGGCAAATACAAACATTACTAGTGACTCAATAGGTCTTAAATTTGGAATGGCTGATGTAAGTGTCCTTGTTACAAAAACAGGTGTAATCGATCCAACAGAGGTAACTGCAAGAGCATTCATAATTGGGCCAATAGTATGTATCTTTCCAGAGTAAAACAGAAGAATAAAAAAACAAAACAAAAAAAATACTTTTCCTTTTCTTTTTTTATATTAAAATAAAATCAAAAACGGACGCGGCGG
>CAZFFN010000018.1:0-1990 GCA_964518165.1 uncultured Thermoplasmatales archaeon | reverse complement strand
ATAGGATTATGCTTTATTAAATCACGTCTGATTGGAGGTATTTTTGCCATATCAAAGTTTATATCTTTTTCATATATCTTTTTGAGTTTTCCTTTTTCTGCATCTTCTAAAAGTCTAGGCCAGCTTGCTTCAGCCATACCAAGCAGTATGCTGTCTGCATGCTGTAATGCTTCTTGAGGCATTGCAGTTGGATGATAGCCACCTAATACTACTTTTTTACCTCGTTTTCTGAATTCATCTGCAATTTCATACACTCGTGGCGCAGTCATTGTGTAACAAGTAATACCAACTAAATCCACATCTTCCTCAAAATCAATATTTTCATAGTTTTCATTTACTATTTTTACATCATACTTTGCAGGTGTTATTGCTGCCATATGCGGCAAAGTAATAATTGGATATCCAAAGATAATAGAAGTCCAACTACCTTTATCTCGGTATGTTGTTGCTCCATGTAATATTCTTGGAAATATGAGTAACACTTTCATTTTTGTATCCCAACTTTTTTTAAATATCTAATTTCTCATGTTTATAAAAATACCTAAGTGACATGTTTCCCATAAACGAAATCATTCCGTTAATGGGATTTAAATTATATCTGTTAAAACTTCTTTTTAGCGATTGTTTTACAGAAAAGAAGTCGCGGGCTACGTATCTAATTCCCTCTAGTAATTCTTTTTCAGTCATTTTTGTTGGTTTATAATTTACTTTTCCTTCTTCATATCTAGACCAATCATAGTTTGTAATACGGCCTTCTTTATTCATTCTTTCAAAAAGTCTTGTTCCAGGATATGGTGTTACAATGCTAAATGATGCAGAATCAAGTTTCCATTCGTATATTGCATCAAGTGTTTTTTGAAATGTTTCAGGTGTGTCATGGTCTAAGCCAAATATAAAAAATCCTGTGACGTCCATACCATGATCTTTTATTTTTTTAACTGCTGATGCATAGTTTTCTACTTTGTTTGTACCTTTTCCTGCTTGATTGATGTTTTCTTGGGAGATTGATTCTATTCCAAGGTACCATTTTTTAACACCTGCTTCACTAGATAATTTTAAGAATTCATCATCACGTGAAATTACGTTTATATTTCCAAAACAGTGGAATTTTTTATTTAATTGTGCCATTTCTTTGAAAAGTTTTTTTGAATAAGGAGGACTTATTGTTAATGATGCATCTGCAAAGAAAATTGTTTTTGATTTGATAGATTTCATTTCGTCAATTAGTCCATCTATGGGTCTTGCTCTAAAGCGTGGTCCTTCTATTTTTTGCATAGCACAAAATTCACAGCCTGTTGGACAGCCCCTGGATGATTGAACTGCTTCCCATAGAGTATAAATGCCTAGGTCATGGCGTGCCGGTGGTATATCTTCGGGTTCAACAAGGTTATCTGATTTATAAAATGGTTTAAGTTTTCCTTTTTGAGCATCTTTAAGTAATTTTGGCCAAGTGTATTCTGCTTCGCCTATTACCACTGCATCTGCATGTTTTTTTGCTTCATCAGGTAGAAGTGATGCATGGTATCCACCGAAAACAACAGGTATCTTTTTTGCTCTAAAAATCTTTGAAATTTCATATCCTCTCAGAGAATTATAAGTTAAGCAAGATATTCCAACAAGATCGTATGTTTTGTTAAAATCTATATCTTCGTATCTTTCATCTATTATTTGGACATCATGTTCTGGTGGTGTTATACCTGCTACTTGTTGCAGAGTTAAACTAGGGTATTGAAACTTGTTTAGAAAACTTTTTTTGGAATTTGGGTGCGGTGATACAAGTAATATTTTCATTAAATTTTTGTCTCCCTATTTTTTTGCTATAACAAAATAGCAAGTGATAATATTTGTTTTTTTATTTCATATCTTATGATTGAATTCTTTTTAAGATATAGGATACCTATATAATGTTTTTCTTCGTTAAAAGACGAAAAAATATGTTTTTATATGGACTGAGCGGGATTTGAACCCGCGGCCTCTACCTTGCGAAGGT
>CAZFFN010000017.1:0-5855 GCA_964518165.1 uncultured Thermoplasmatales archaeon | reverse complement strand
TTTTTGGTGAGCTTTTTATTATTGTATTTGATTTTTTTGTTTTGAAAAATGGAAGAGGGGCTGGGGGTGAATTCCATTTTTCAAAACTCCTTATTCTTTTACTATCAATTCGTATTCTGTCTTAAAGTTTTTATTATGATCTTTATTAAAAAATGGTAAACCAATCAATCTATAATTTGGATTTTCCGCTTTGATGACTTTTTCAAATCCGTACTTTTCAGATATTTCTTCTAAAAACTTTTCTTTCCAACCTTCTTTACCAGTTTTGAAAGTTCCGTCATCTCCGATATATTCATTTCCTTTTGGTTCAATAAAAATTTGATAATAAAGCTCTGTTTCAGCGACTCCAATTTTCTTTTTATCTTTTGTTTTCAAAAAGAGAATAAAGTCAGGCTGGAAACCTCTACCTTGTTCGAAATCAAAGAGTTTATAAACTTCTTCATTTCTCAAAAGATAAATCTCTTTGTATTTGGCCTCTAAATTACCAATCGTTTCTTTTATAAATCCAATAAGTTCTTTTTCCTCACTTGTTCCATGAAAAGAATCCAAAACATACCAACTTTCATTTTCTAAATCTTTAGCTATTCTTTCAGAATCAGTATCCGCCCCAATAGTTTTTGTTTTTGGTTCTGCAAAGAATTTTTTGAAATCTCCTGAAATAAATTCGCTTCCAATTTTTGGAGCAATTTTGTCTTTTAATTCAGCAAAAATATTATCTAAAAATTTGATCACTAAACCTAACTTGTCGCTGTTATCAATATCATCATAATTTGTATTTTTACTGACAATGATTTTTACATCAAAATCTGCGAGTTTGTCTGTTTGTAATTCTTCAATACCTTCAATCTCCAGTTCTTCTTTTAGTTTTTCAAACTGAAATAAAGAATTTTCTTGCTTAGCTTTAATATTGATAGCTTTTTGAATGATATATTTTTCAATATCTCTGAATTTAATTGAAATTGTTTGTAATCCTTTTTCTTGCAAATTCAGTCTTTGCAAATCTTCTTGATTTTCAAAATCAATTTCTTGTTCTGTAAATTCTAAACCTTTGATTTTATATGGCACAAAAAAGTCTTTTTTTATGTCTTCCAAAGTTTTCTTTTTTCTGTTCGTATTATCAATCTGCTTGTTGTACCAAATCTTCGTTTCTTTGTAGAATTTACTGTCTTGAAAATCTTTTTTAAGTGCAAATGTTTTGATAACTTTATCATCTCTAATATATCCGTCTTTTCTTAATTCTTCTTTGAGATGAGAGATATATCTTGATTCCTCGTCATAAGTGTAATAATACAATTCTTCCAAAACTCTTAATTCGTGTTTCAAATCATCATCAAACTTTCTTTTATTTTTTATTTTGTCATTGAAAGCAAAAGGGCAATATCTAACACCTCTTCCGATAAGTTGTTTTTCTTTGGTTGTTGCTTCTGGAGTTTTTTTTGTGCTTCCTCCTGTGTTTTGCCCTTGATATAGTCTGACAATATCAAAAAGGTTTAAAACATCCCAACCTTCCGTCAATCTATCAACTGTAAAAATGGCTCTGATATGATTATTTTTATCCTCTAAGCTGTTCAATAGCTTTTCTGTTTCTTCGTCCGTTTTTTCTTTTTTGGTTTTATTCGTTTTTGAGTTTGTTATAATGGTATTTTTCTCTTGATAGCTTTGTTTGATCCAATTCGCCACATCTCCAAAATGAAGATTCTCGTTTTTAATAAAAGCTAAAACTTGCTCTGTTCTTGATTTCCCTTGTTCATATAGACTTTTGCTTTGTGCGATTTTGTTTGCAATATTTTTGAGAAAGTCAAAATCACTTGCTTCAATAGTGTCTATCCAATTCAAAAACTCTTTATAATCTACTTTTGATTCATCAATCGTTTTACTTCTAAAAAGAATAACTGGTTTAAAGTTGGCAATGTCATTTTTAATTGCGATTTTGTGCCTATACCATTGAAAAAGTAGAGCTTGCAAAACTCTTTCTTTTTTATCCAGAGTAGAAGAAATAAGATTGATTTCTTTGGTATATCCTGCTTGTAAAAATTCTTTGAGTCCAAACTTATAGATGATTTTATCTTCATATTTTTTTGCAATACTTTCAGTTGCAGGGATTGTTGCTGTAAATTCTAAAAGCACATTTTTATTGTCTTCTTGTTTTCCGTTCTTTTTCAAAATCAGTTCTATGACGGTATGTTCCCAGCCCTTTTTTTCTACCTCTGCATCGCCTGTTCTGTTGGTTATTTCTGTTGGAACAAGCTCTTGTTGGTTTCCATTTTTGGATTTTGTATCTGCATTGAGATGATGAGCTTCATCGGCAAGCATGACAATATTTTTGTTGTGTAAATCGTCCAAAGTGGTCTGATTTTCTCTTTGTAAGTGAATATCGTTATAGAGTTTTTGAATAGAAGTAAACTTGATTTCTATGCCTTGTGGATTATCTGAAAAAGTATCCACTTTTTTGATATTGACTGTTTTGTCATCTATCACAATTTTTTCTTTGAAAAGATATTTTGTATGTGTGTTGTCTATGAAGTTATTCTCTGTTTTATCGACGATATTGTTTTGATTTACAAAGAATAGAAAGTGTCTGTATCCTTAATTATAGTAATATAAAATAGTACTTGCCATCAAAAGTGTTTTTCCTGTTCCTGTTGCCATGTTAAACATCAGATGAGTATGTTCATTTGGATTTTCTCTTTCTTTAATGGCTTGATAGGTAAGAAAGTTTTCAAAAGCATTTTTTTGCCAATCAAAAAAGCTATACTTCAAATTGTTTGAAATATATTGAGGTATTTCAGGAAAGGGTAGTCTTAATCTAAAAGCCTTTTCGCCGATTGTTTCGTAAAGATTTTTTATATCTGCCATAATTATTTCTCACTGTTATAAAATTCAGAAGTTAGTTTTTGATCTTGCTTATCAATGCCAAACTTTTTATCTGCCATTTCTGTTTTGTTTACATACATTTGATTGTTGTCGAGCATTGCCATAAAAATTTTCTTTTGTTCATCTAAACTGAGATTTCTAAAATTCTCTTCTTTCAAAACTTTTTCTTTAAATTCTTTGATTTTGAGATTGTAATTCAAAAAATACCTTTCATACATTTCATCAAAAAATGCTTCTAATTCTTCCAAACTCTCACAAGCTAGGATTTTTTCTTTGGCGGTTTCGTTCCATTTAGCAAGTTCAAAGTAGATGAAATCTCCACCACCTTGCCAATCGTTATCTTTACTTACTCCGCTATCCTCTCCATTCAATACATTCTTTAATCTTTTTATAAGTTTATCAGTATGATCAGATAATTGTTCTATTGTAATGTATTGTCTATTAGTTTTATGTGCTGTTGCCGCAGTAGTTCCACTTCCACCAAAAAAATCCATAACAAGATCTTTTTCGTTGGTACATAATTTTATTATTCTTTCTAATAACTTTTCTGGTTTTTTACCAAACCTTAAATCAACACCTCCTTCGTTAGATAGATTATTTATACCAATATCTGTCCATATATCTCCCAATGCTACAACAGGAGTTTTTTTGCCTCTTATTTCCATTACTTTATCAGCAGCAAAATTTACATCTTCGTTTTTATAGATAAAATAATATGATTCGTCTGGGTTCACAATTTTTGAAATTTTATCTTTTGGGTACTTAGAATAATCTGCCCCTCTATTTACCGCTGTTCTAAATATCACATCTGCATTTCTTATTTTAAATTCAGAAATAGCCTTTTTATCTTTCATGTCTATTCCTTCATTTTTCATAGCTTGAGTTAGCGTAATAATCTCCCACTTATTACATTTGTCATCACTAAATCCCTTTTTATTTATAAATGATTTATATCTTTCCAAAGCTTCATCCCATGTGGCAGGTGAATATTGCGGATTTAACTTGATTTTCCCCGACTTGGTGTAAAATAAAATAAATTCTTTTATTTTGGGTAATTTTGCTTCTTTATGTGCCATTTTCACCCCACTTAAATGAGACATTTGAACACATATAGTGGTATGAAAATTTTCTCTTTTAAAAATATCATCGCATAATATTTTTAAGTGACCTTGTTCTATATCGTTTATTTGAATAAAAATAACCCCATCATCTCTCAATAAATCTCTGGCTACTTCCAACCTATTTTTCATAAAAGTAAGCCAAGTAGAATGATTGAAGTTGTCATTATATGCAAAACTATCTGAACCTGTATTATACGGAGGATCAATATAAATCAGCTTCACCTTCCCTGCAAACTGTTTTTTGAGAGAGTGTAAAGCCAGTAAATTATTTCCTTTGATTATCATATTTTCTTTAATCGTTCCGTCTTCATCTCTTTTAATCTCTTTGACTTCTTGTTCTCCATCTTTTGTAAATCTTTTCCAGTTTGTCAGTGCTTTTGCATCAAAAAGTCTATCTATCTCATCGTGAGCTAAAACTTGATTGAAAAATATCTCTTTTCTTTTTGCGGTTTTTTGATTGTAGGTTTCAGCTTTTAACCCTTGTTTTTCTTGTGCTTTGGTAACGGTTTCATCATATTCAAAATAAGTATCTGTTCCTTCTTCGGTACTTTGCCCACCTTCCAAAACACAATCTTTATACGGAAAATCCAAAACTATGTCGTTGGTGTCTTTTAAGAATTTTTTGCTATCAGTTAAACCAATTCTGTTTTTGTATGCAGTATATGAATTATCTACTTTGTTCTCTTCCATGAAAAAACGAAAATCGTTTGTTTTGAAAACATGCACATCTTTTATTTTCACAAAAAACTTTTCTCTCAAGTCTTTTTCTTGGAGCAGTAAATCAATAACAGTTTCGTCAATATTTTCTACCAAATCTAAAAGGAGTGTTTGATTTAACTCTGTTTTATCTTCGTTCCAAAGTCTGTCATCAGTCTTCAAGACTTTGAGTATAAGTTGTTTTAGTTTTGCTTGTTCCATAGTTTATTCCTTATAAGTAAAAGTTATTTGTATTATATAAGTATTTCTCTTATTTATTCAATTTATAAATAAATCGTTTTCGGAGCGATAGCGGAGAAAATACCGCTTTCCCCCCTCTTTAAAAAATTAAAAAAATCAAATTCCTTATTTCTTAAAGCCCACCAAAAACATTTTAAAAACAAATTTTTCAAAAATATGTCGCCTAACTAGTGCTTATAGCATCATCACATTCATAGAATGTTAATTTACCATTATATTTACCAATTGCTTTATTTAATAATTTAATTTTTTCATTGTCTAATCCATATTCTGTAACAAATTTATTAAAACAATAAGTAGCAGGTTCTACATATAATCCACTCCAACCATTTTCAACTAATTTTCTAGTATTTGAGAATTTAAATGGATCATAAGCACCAATTTCTATAAATTTTCCTGATGTTATATTTGATAAATTACTTATAATAATCATTTCTTCATTATTTTGACTATACATTTTAATATCCTTTTTTAATTGTTTGATATAAATAATTATATATCGGTTGTGTTATTTTTTCTTCCGTATTCAAATAAGGTAATAATCTTTCGGAATAATCCTTATCTTCACCATTTGATTTATTATCATCAAATCTAACTTTTAATGCAATATCTCTCTTAACCGCATTTAAATGATTTGGACATCTATAATAAACTGTTTTACCATTTTCATTTGCAGTTTCCCATTGTTTATAATCTAATGAATGTCTAAATAATGTAGGATTTTCACCATTAATTGTATATATTCCTTCTAAACTACAACAATCAGAATTAGATTTAATAGCATTTAAAATAAGTTCGATATAATCATCACTTGGTAAATCATCATCATCAAAATAACATATATATTTACCTTTTGATTTATCTAATAACACATTCCTTTTATGTCCAATTTTCATAGAACCA
>CAZFFN010000016.1:0-28106 GCA_964518165.1 uncultured Thermoplasmatales archaeon | reverse complement strand
TTAATCGCCTCAATTAAAGCTCCAGATATATTAACACCATAACTATTGTTTACATACCCTTTAACTGTAGTGTTAAGTATAGGATAAGTGCATGAATGATTTGAAACAACATTTTGGCTATATAACCCAGCTGTTTCATTCCAACCCCAAGCAGTATAACTGTACGTGGTATTGGTAGATAACCAGTTGCCATTATCGTTATCGGCGTATTCTGTTCCTGTTCCATTATAAATAATTGTTCCATCAGTTAAAGAAGGAGGGTTAGGTCCTTCTTGCCTTCTAATAACAATCTTATCAACTCCAAGATTATCAGCACCAGAAAAAGTAAGATTTATCTGAGTGTCATTATGTGGCACGGCAGAAAGACTACTTGGACCTTCAGGTCTAACAGTAATAGTTGTGTTAGAAATAATAGTATTAATTTCACCATTGCTATTATTTTTCGTCGTACCCGTAAGATTAATCCATGTTTCTCCAACTCCAAAAGCGTACCAAGAAATATTAGCAAAAGTACCAACTGTGTTATTGACACACGAAAAATTACTCATAGTTAAGCTATATGCATAACCCGAAGAATTACAAATAACGCCATCTTCTTCAGGTTCACTAAGATAATCAAAGTCACCAAAAATAGCATTTGCTGGATTTGGATTAGTATCCGTATAATTTATAAAACCCGCCAAACCTGCTGAATTATTAAAAGTGATATTACTAATAGTTAAATTATCAACAGCTCTATTGATGGTTCCATTAATCAACGTGTAAAAAGTTTCACCAACTGTAACACATGGAGATGACGCATTAACCCATACAGCATTACAATCTGAAGGTATGCCATTAGCTTTTGCATTTTCTACAAAAGTGTCAGGTGACAAAACCAACAATGATGAAAATATCAACAGCGTCAAAACATATATACTCAAAATTTTTTTCAAAAAAAATCTATTTCTAATTTCCTTTATTTTACGAAACATCTCATCCACCTTCATTAAATCTATAATCTAGATTGCCTCTATTTCAGAATAGCAAAAATATCCAAATCTGAAATATCTACTCTCCCAAATATTGTTCAAATAATTAGATACTAAGATATATATCTTTCTATATATAGAAAAATGTATTATTTTTATTTAAATGAAGATATTAAAATACGTATGCAAAAGAATATGCAGGTAAATATGCAAGTTTTTATTCAACTTCAATAAAAGTAGTTGTTCCAAGAGGAAGAACAATAACTTTTGAATCAAGCCCCTTTAAAGAAAACGCTTTTTTAAGTCCTTCGTTAGGATTATCAACACATTTGAAATCAAAATCATTCATCGCACATGTCTTATCAATGGATGAAACAAAAAACACAGTAAAGTCTTCAACTGCTTTTCTATGGTAATATGCTTTATGTGCACCAATTATAAAATTATCTTCAAGTCCTTTTTGAACTTCCTCAGAAGTTTTAAATTTTTTAAGCCAGTCCATATATAAGTCGCTACCATGACCTTCAGGACACTCTGCGACAAGAATTATCACACCATCTTTTTTTGTAATTTGAGCTGCAGTATGAAGCGCCTTCATAGCTTGATAAAGATTAATATCATGAGGATGACCATTAGCTGAAACTATTACAATGTCTGGTTTTTCAGAAATTGTCTTTTTATACATAGAGTCAACTAGTTTTACTCCAGCATCCATAACACTTTCGGGCCTTCCGGCCCATGCTCCAACGATTTTATGATTAGAGTTTAATACAACATTAAGGCAAAAATCACAACCCGCAATACGCAGAGCTTCAAACATTTCTAGGCTGAGATTATTTTCTTTTAATTTACCTGTTTTTGAGTTTTTTTCAAAAAGCATACAATGATTATTCTGAATTGTTTTTTCAGATGAAATTCCAGGAAGAATACTTTTACGAGTGCCTCCATATCCAGCAAAATAATGATACTCGATATCCCCAAGTATTATTTTGATATCTGCTTCAAGATACTCTCTCAAAATTTCGATTGGGTTACCATTTTTTGATTCACCAACAGAAATGTGTTCAGCATTTTTTTGAGTGTTAGACACAACATTATAGTTTCTAGATACTTTATCTCCAACTATTTCTTTTATCTTTTCATAATCAGGTGGACTATGCGTTCCTGTTGCAACTATTATTTTTATATCAGAATCTACAATCCCTGCTTGCTTTAATTCTTTTAAAACAGGTAGTAAAAGCTTTTCATTCGGACAAGGCCTAGTGTAATCATCAACAACAATAGCTATTCTATCTCCACGTTTTACAAACTCACTAAGCTTGGAACTTCCAAGTGGATTATCAATTGCCTCTTTAATTAAAACTTCTTCTTTATCAGGCGGTATAATCTCAGTTGGTTTTATAACTCCAGCTAGATTATTTTCAGATACATCAACCGTAAGGCTTTTTTTACCATATGGAAGATCTATTTTCATCCTTTTTCCCAAAAAAATTTATTTTTTTGCGTAATGTTTACTCCATCTGACTCTACGTGGAATACGTTTTAGTTTTAACATGTTTTTTTGGCATTTGTTTTTGCAGAAATGTAAAACAGTACCATCTTTTTTAGCATAAATCTTTCCAGTACCCGGTTCAATCTCACTTCCACAAAATGTACATTTTCTTCTTTCAACCATTTTTAAAACCTCTAGAATCTTCCACCAAGTCTTTTGGCTTCTCTTTGAGTTTCATTAAGCATTAAAATATCGCCAAGTTGTATTGGGCCTAGTACATTTCTTGTAATAATTTTTCCTTTATCACGGCCGTCAAGTACACGGATTTTTACCTGACGTGCTTCACCAGCCATACCAGTTCGGGCGATTATTTCAACAACTTCACAAGGTGTTCCTTCAACCATGTTCTAACCCTGTTTTTTTAGGTTTTCAATCTTTTTTGATATGTTTTCTATTCCTGATTTGTCTTTACCGGGGTTTGTGATTGCTATAGCAGTTGTGCTAACTAAAAGTCCTGCTGCACTTCCTAGTTCATCTTTACTTGGAACATACGTGTAAGGTATCTTTTTTTCTTCACATAAAACTGGCATATGAGCAAGAATCTCTTCGGGAGATACATCCTCTGCCATAACTACTAGTTTTGCTTGACCTCTTTCAACTTGTTTTGTTACTTCATTAGCGCCTTTACTTATTTTCCCATTATCTCGAGCTTTTTCTACAAGATCATAGGCTAAGTCCTGAACATCTTTTGGTGTTTGAAATCTTACATACATTGCCATCTTGTTTTAGCCTCCTTTTGAAGCTTTCATTGACATATTCATCTTAAATATGTAAAGCAGTGAAATGTAGGTCACATATAAAAATCTTTTTCAGATAGAACTCTTGGATTTTATAATGGCATTCTTTCCACTTCTAGCCTGTCAGCTGTTGGATATTCTTCTATTATATAGCATTCTAGGTTTTTGTTTTTTGAAATGTCTTCAATTATTTCAACTGAGGTTTCAATTCTATTTTTTGTTTTGTTTAGTTGCAGCATTTCCTTTTTGTATTTATCTTTCAGTTTATTGAGTAACTCATTGGTTTTAGAATCACCCTTTAAAACAATTATTCCTTTTAACAAAGTTCCATCTTCAGTTATTGTTTCATATTTTTTTGAAATATTTTTTGCTCTTCGTTTTATCCTATTTCTAAGTTGAATTCCATCTTTAAATGAAGACGAGCAATAATGAATGCCGATATCTAAATCTTCTTTTTGTAAAACATTTAGAATATCATAAGCTGTTTTTTCACTATTTTTAACAGCACTTGAAATATCTGTTTTTACATCATATTTTTTATGATTTAGTATTTCAGCATTTGTTTCAGAAAATTCTAGTTCGTTTAGATTAACCCATTTTATATCTTTTTTATCTGCCCATTTAATTAGTTTGATTATTTCTTTTTCCATATTTGGAATAACTGGTATTTCAATTGCTACATCTAGATTTGTATCTAGTGATAAATCTATTGATTTTTTTATTACAGATTTATCCATATTTTTCCATTCACTAAATCTTGGATGAAATCTTATTTCATCAAGACCTACGTTACAAAGAGAATCTATTTTATCATAGTTTTTTAACCCAGAGGTGTAAAGATGGATATGAAAATCTGATCCGAAATTTTCTTTTAAAAATTCAATATATCTCTTGGTTCTAATCCACACGATAAGGGGATCTCCACCAGTAATCCCTGCCCCTTTTGCATTAATGAGTTTTGACTCAAGGATTAATTTCTCTGTATCTTTTTCATCCTCAAGTTCCCATTCATCAGCAAAAATTCGGTCTTTATTTATTTTTTCAAGACTAAGCGGACAATAAAAACAATTAGAAGGACAAAGACCTGTTATTAGTAAAACCATTTTTGAACCTTGTGCACACATCCTACATGCAGGTGAAAGTGGTTCAATATATATACTATCATTCAGCCAATCTGTAATTTCCCGCATTTGTTTATTCCAAGCCTTTTTCTGTTATTTTAAAAGTAGCTTTTTTTCCTTCTGGTTCAGATCTGTGTTTTATTACATTAGCTGTTCTTACACCTATGTCTTTTTTATCAAATCGTATTGTTGTTTTTACCAAGTGATCTGTTTCTCTGTGAATAAATGGTTTTATCTCACCTGTTTTATCTGTATACACCTGACCTACAACTATCACAGGCATATTTTTTTCGCGGGCAATCATCTGTAGGTTTCCCATCTGTCTGAGAAAAGATCTTAATGTTTTTTCTTTATCATCTTCTAGTTCCATTCTATAATATAGGTTGATTGTATCAATAATTATTAAACCAGGATCTTTTACTTTTTTAATGTCTTCAATAAGTTTTTCTTGTGATTCAAAAGAATTTGGTTTGAAAAAAAGTATGTTATCTACAATTTTTTCATATTTATCACCAGAAATCTGGCTGAGCCTTTCAAATGAAACGCCTTCACTATCAACATATACCACTTTTTTATTTTGTGCACATTCTCTAGTTGCCTGAAGGCAGAAATTGGTTTTACCTGTACCAGACTCACCATACACCATGGTAATAATACCATATTCAATGCCCCCGCCAAGAATTCTATCAATAGGTTTGCACTTTGTTTTAAGGCGTTTCATTTTACCTAACCTTCAAATAAATAAGTAATATAAACTTTTTCTATTTGTCTTTTAGTTTTTCTTTAAAGATACATACTTTACACATTTTTTGTGAAGTAGGTTCCCCACAAACCTTGCATTTGTTTAAATTTGCAGGAGGATATTTTTTCAAAAGCACATCTTTTATTCCCTCATAGCTATTTAAAATGCTGTGTCGCGTACCGGGATCTCTATATTCAAGATCATCAATTATATCTCTAAAATCCCCGCGTAGAGCTTTTTTTGAATATGGACATTTTGCACTATAAAACTCAATATCATTTAAAATAGCATACATAGCATTTTCTTTTTCAGGAATTGATCTAAGAGGAAGAACGCGAGGGATAAGACCAGGTTGTACTTTTTTATGTGGCCCGAGCCTTGCTAGTTTTTTAACATCTCCTTTTACAAAATTCATAAGAATAGATTGAGCCATATCATCAAGGTTGTGGCCTGTAACTAGTTTATTTAATCCTAGTTCTTTTGCTTTATTATTCAGACACATCCGTCTGAAAACTCCACAGTAGCTGCATTCATTGAGTTCTTTATCTTTTTTTGAGATTTCATCCATAACATTCCCTATTTCATCTCTAAATCTTACAATATAATGTGGTACGTCTATTTTTTCAGCTGCTTTTTTAGCATAACTTATACTTTTATCCCTATATCCTTTGATTCCTTCATCAACAGAGATAGCAATTATTTCTACATCAGGTCTTTTTGAAAAAATTTTATGAATAATATAGAGTGCTACTGTACTATCCTTTCCGCCAGAAACAGCCACTCCAATTTTAGTCTTTCTATCTATTTTACCTTGTTTTTTTATATCTTTTTTAACACGTTTTTCAAAATATAGATTAAAATGATCCCTGCATAGATGAGTTCCATTATATCGAATAAATGTTACTGCTGGTTTTTTGCATTTGCTACAAATCTTAACCATTTATTTACCTCAAAAAACTAAAAAGAATCAAGTTTAATTGATCCTGCGATAACTGGATGCTCAAGTGTGAAATTGGTAATTGTTTTAGGATGAAGCTCACCAAAATAACCAATATTTTTTGCTTTATACAATATAGATGCACATCTCCCTTTAACAAATGCAGGATGATCAAAGTTTTTTATGTTATAGGTTAAACCTATTTCTCTAAAAATTGAGTCAACTATTGATTTACATTCCGTGAAATTTGCTTTAGCTGATATTTTTACAAAACCTAGGTTATCTTCATTTTCAAAATCGTCATTAACAATTTTTCCTAATTCAAAGATTTCTTGAGGTAGAGAATGATGTCTATTTTCTCTAAGTATCTTTAAAATCGAAGATAAAAGGTTATTTCTCAGGCAAGAATATTCTTCGCCAATTGGATTTTTAATTTCAGCTATTTCTTTTTTTCTAAGACCTAGTTTTTCAAATTCATCTGTTTTATTTGAGATTGTAAAGGTTGTTACTTCATTAAAACCTAGGCCGATCATTATATTTCTAAGATTTCTCTTGAAATTTTCATCTTCTAACATTTTTCCAAAAGTAAGACTTTTTGGAAGAGTTGTTTCAAATTTATCATATCCATATCCAATTGATACATCTTCAACTAAATCTATCTCATGAAGGATATCTGCTCTAAAAGAAGGTATTTCAACTTCGATATAGGTTTTATCAATTTTTTTTGCATTATGCCCCATTTTTTTAAGGCATTTTATTATCTCAGTTGCACTCATTTTAGTTCCAAGTATTTTGTTTGTATAATCAACAGATAGTTTTCTTTTTACTGGTTTAAAATCAGGTGTGACATATTTTTTATTAGAATCAACAATTTCAGTTGAATAAATCTCTCCGCCTCTTTCAGAGAGAGCAGATGTTACAATATTTAACGCATATCTAACAACTTTTTCATCTGTACCGGTGACATCTATAAATAGATCAGTAGTAAATGGAGTAACCTCTGTAAGACTGCCGTTAATAATTGGAGGGTAAGATAAAACATTATTATTTTTGTCAACTATTAATGGATGTTTATCAAAACCTTTTAAAAGATAAGCGTAATCAATTCCTTTCTCATGTTTTCTTAGAATTTCGCTCATTGTCATTGATTCTACTTTATTTAATGGAACAAACTGAACTGTATCTGGATCAACTGCTTTATATTCAAAAGGTGGTTCGACTGGCTCAAAATTGTGTACACCAATTGCTAGTTTTTTTCTGTTTCGCCCAAGACCCAAATGAAGTTTTTCCTGAAGTTCCATTAAAGATTTAATCAGATTATCAGTCATTTCAACATTTTTAACTAGAGCACATACCACATAGGGCCTAACATTTTTAACAGATGGATCTACCTTTATTTTTATATCGGATTTTTTTACTTTATACTCTTTAAAACCAGGTTCTATTTCATAAAACGATCTAACTGCTCTAACAATTCCTTCAACAGATAATAAATCGGGTCTATCTGGAAAAAATTCTATACTTATCTCATCTTTATCAACGCTATCAAGGTCTCCGCCGATCATAGGTAGATTATTTACTAGTTTTTCTTTTGGAATTTCCTTTCCAAGTAGATTTGTAAAATCGTTATAATCAAATGTTACAACTGGCATGAGAGTGTGAAATAAGTTTTTGATATATTTGATTTTGCCTTAAAATAAAAACTATCCCATCTATTAAGTATAATGATTTTTATTAGAAATAAAGAAATAAGATGGGATGCATTACATTTAATATTTACGAGGTGAGTGTATTTGGATGCTAGACAAGATGAAGTAACAACACTTCATGATTTATGCGTGGATAAAAAAAATCTTATAGATAAAGTTTCTGAAGCTACTGAAAATCGGCCTGTAGCAGTAATTATGCCTATGCTTTATAGAGAAATTAAAAGAGGTGCATTACAGGATATAAAAAAGGGCCTAAATAAATGTAAATATCTAAATGAGGTTATAATACCACTTGCTGCAAAAAATAAAAAAGAATTTAATGAAGTGAAACGATTTTTTAAAGAATTAGAAGTTCCTCATCTTGTTATGTGGTGTAATGGACCTAAAGTTGAAAAATTATTAACTAACCTTAAAAGAGAAGGACTAAATCTTTTAAAATACAGCGGGAAAGGTAGAGATGTATGGCTTGCAATGGGTATAGCTAGCATTAAAAACTATGCTTTTGCCCTACATGATGCTGATGTATTAAACTATGATGAAACGATTCCGACTAAACTATTATATCCCCTTGTTGAACCAGAACTTGATTTTAAATTTAACAAAGGATATTATGCTAGGGTAAATCTTGAAAAAAGATTAATGTATGGTAGAGTTTTTAGGCTTTTTTTAAACCCTCTTTTAAGAGCCTTTGTTGATAACGTCGGTCATGAAACTGATTTTACTAGGTTTTTAAGATCATTTAGATATCCAATAGCTGGAGAATTTGCTCTAACTAGTGATCTAGGAAGAGACTTAGATTTACCAGGTGACTGGGGAATAGAGATTGGTGTTATGGCTGAGATGTATAGAAACGTCACATCAAAAAGTATCTGTCAATCAGATCTTGGTTTTTATGATCATAAACACCAAGAAATTGGCAATACAACCCAAGGATTAACTAAAATGACCGGTGATATATTAAAGACACTTCTTAGAGTTTTAATTGAGGAAGACAATATTCAAATATCTAAAGAAGCATTGATCACACTAAGAGTTTTATATGTTAGGCATGCTCGTGATGTTATAAGAAAATATCATGCTGATGCACATTTTAATAATCTCAATTATGACCGGCATTTAGAGGAGACTATTGTCGAAAAATTTAGTAGACAGATTATGAATGCTGGAACAAGTTATATGAGAAAACCAGTTGGAACACGTATTCCTGACTGGCTTAGGACAATTTCTGCTCGGAAAAAGATCCGAGAGCATCTTTTAGATGTAGTTGAATCTGAAAACGATTAAAAAAAAAGGATGAGGAGAGAAAGATGAATCAAGATTGGAACAAAGGTCTTAGTTTAAATGAGGAAGTTATTGAGAAATGTAAAAAGATAAAACCTATCGACATAATGGTAGGTGTTTTATGTAAAGACGTAGAAGCAACTGTTCTAAATGTGTTAAATGTTATAAATGAAGGGCTTTACAGGTATTTTCCGGATTATAACAATGCAATTGTGATAAGTAAAGCTGAATCAACAGATAAAACAGAAGAAGCAGTAGATTTATTTCAACCGTATTCGTCTATTAAAAAAATTGCAACTAAAGATATAATCTCCGAAGGTAAAGGCGCTGGAGTTATGACTATTTTTGAAATCGCACATGAATGTGATGCTAAGATGGTAGTTCTCATGGATGGAGATTTACTTAGTATTAAACCTAGATGGATTCCAATGATAGCAAACCCTATAGTATACGGCCGAGCTGACCTCACTGTTCCATATTATATTCGTGATAAAAATGATGGAGTGATCACAAATAATCTTGTATATCCATTTACAAGAGCTCTTTATGGAATAGATATAAGACAGCCCATAGCCGGTGAATATGCTATATCAAAAAATTTATATGAGTTACTAAGAAACCATCCATTGTTACCACCTGATTTTGGAATAGATATATTTATTTTAACGGTAGCAGCTGCTGAAAGAATGTATGTAAAAGAAGGTCTTTTCTCACTAAAAATTCATGAATCTACAACCCATTATTTAGAACCAGAGAAATTCTTGATTCCAATGTTTAGAAAAGTAACCGGTGAAATGTTTGAACTAGCTAAATACTATGAAGATTACTGGAGATCACACCCGACGCCTTTTAAGACAAAATATTATAGGGAATGCTTTAGTCAAAAACCAATTCCAGTAAAAGTAAATGTTCCAGATATGAAGGAAAATTTCAAAAAAGAATTTGAAACATCAAAAAATATTATGAAACAGTATCTACCGCCAGATATAGTTAAAGATCTTGAAAACATAGTAGACAATGGCAATAGCTTTGACTGTGAACTTTGGACTGAAATAGTATACAACTACGCAGCATCTTGGAAGAATTTGAGAACAGATTCAGATAAATATCTTCTTCTTGATTCATTAAAAACTCTTTGGATCGGGCGATTTGTAAGCTATGCTGATCAGGTTAAAGACATGGATATAAATGATGCTGAAATTGTTATACAAAAACAAGCTGAAGTCTTTGAAGAAAAATTTGATTATCTTCGTTCTATTTATGAAGACCCCATTATGCCGACATAACTATTAATCAAGGTGAACAAAAATGAAGATTTATGCAGTTGCAGATATACATGGATCTCAACATAGGATGAATATTTTACTTAAAAATATAGAAAGATATTCACCGGATATTGTTATTATCTGTGGAGATATCACACAATTAGGTCCAGGTGATGTTGCAAAGAATTTTTTAAATCAAATCAATGTTGAAACAGTAGCTGTTACTGGAAATATTGATTCAGAAGATGTGAAAAAATCAATAGATGAAAGTAGCGCAACACGAATTGAACTTAAAAAAGTAGTAAAAAAAGGAATTAAATTTGTTGGAGCAAATGGAACTAAAGACAGTGATTTTGATTTTCTAAGAAAAAAAGAACTTGTAGATAGTGACTCAGTTTTAGTAACCCACGTTCCTCCAAAAGGAATGCAGGATAAAATAAGTGTAGGTATTAAAGGAGGAAACAAAGCCTTAAAGAAAATTGTTGATGAATTTAAACCAAGACTTGTTTTATGTGGACATATTCATGAAAATCCAGGGTTTACAAAAAACGAGGATACTATTGTTGTAAACTGCAGTATTGGTAAAAGAGGAGAAGGTGCATTAATAGATATAAATGATAGTATTAACGTTGAAATGTTAGAATAAAAAGATTTAGACTTTGTTTCGCTTGAAATCACTCCTATAAAAAATAGATAGCCCCGTCCAGATTCGAACTGGAGTCCGAAGGTCCAGGGCCTTCGATGATTGACTTATAGGATCTGTAGGTTTTAAACCCTATCAAATCTCTCTACACTACGGGGCTAAAAGTGTATTTTTTAATTACTGTTTTTTTAGATGGTATAAAACCATCTTTTATCAATATTACTATTCATTGAATTTTAATATTACAAAAATATACACTATATGAGTTTCCCCAATTAGGTGAAAATTAATGAGACATATAATAAAAAAAGCTTCTAAATCAAAAGATCTTCCACCAGGGAGTCTTGTTTACATTGGTGATAAAAAAGATGAGAAAACTGAGATTTCAATTATAGATTATACAAATAAAGATTTAAAAGAGCTAGAATGCAAAAAAATCGAAGAATGCTTTAAATATAAGACTAAAAGATCTGTCACATGGATTAATATCGATGGAATAAGTGATACAGAAACTATATCAAAAATTGGTAAAAACTTTGACCTTCATCCTCTTGTTCTTGAAGATATTCTTAATACAGATCAGCGTCCTAAAATTGAGGATTATGATGATTACATTTTTATTGTTCTAAAAATGCTTAGGCATGATGAAAATAACAAACTTTCAATCGAGCAGATCAGTTTTATTTTAACTAGGAATGTAGTTATTTCCTTTCAGGAAACAAAAGGCGATGTTTTTAATGCAATTCGTGAACGCATTAGAAAAAACAAAGGCAGAATTAGAAAGATGGGTGCTGATTATCTAATATACTCATTAATTGACTCTATTGTTGATAACTATTTTTTAATTCTTGAAAAAGTAAGTGAAAAAATTGAGATAATTGAAGATAAACTCATTGAAAACCCAGAACCTGAATTGGTTCAAGAAATTCATAAGCTTAAACGTGAAATGATTTTTGTTCGTAAATCAATATGGCCTCTAAGAGAGATAATAAATAGTCTTCTAAGAGAGGAATCAAAACTCATAAGAAAAACTACAAATGTTTTTCTAAAAGATCTATACGATCACACAATCCAAATAATTGATACAGCTGAAACTTTTCGGGATATGATATCAGGTATGCTTGACATTTATATGAGTAGCATTAGTAATAAAATGAACGAGGTAATGAAAGTCTTAACTATTTTTGCTGCAATTTTTATTCCATTAACTTTTATTGCTGGTGTTTATGGTATGAATTTTTCTGTTATGCCAGAATTAAACTGGAACTGGGGTTATCCTATGGCTTTAATTATTATGATTTCAGTTGCAACTATAATGCTAATCTATTTTAAAAGAAAAAAATGGTTATAAAAAAATAACAAGGTTTTAGTTTTCCTTGTTTAAAAAGATGGTTTGTGTTGGAAAAGCCATCTCAATTCCTTCTTTTTCAAAGGCGTCTTTTATTCTAAAGTTGATTTCCTGTTGAGTATCCTTATATTTATTATAATCCTGATTTTTCAAGTAATAAACAACATCAAATTTTAGGCTGAAATCACCAAATTCACTAAAGTGAACTCTATCAAGTTTATATACGTCTTTTAGTTTTTTTGGATCAATTATATCCTTAACTATATCTGGAATCTTTTTGAGTTTTTCAAGAGGTGTATCATAGGTTACACCGAAACTAAAACCAATTCTTCTCTGCCTCATCTTTTTAAAGTTTCTTACATCTGAAGTTGTAAGTGTTTTGTTTGCAAGAACTAGTTCTTCACCTTGCAGAAGTTTCACACGTGTTGATTTCATAGTAATTTTTGTAACAGTTCCAGAGTAGTCTCCTACTACTATAAAATCACCGATTTCAAATGGTTTATCAAAATATATTGAAAACGCACTAAAGAAATCAGATAAAACATTTTGAAGTGCAAAACCAATAACTATACCAGAAACACCAAAACCAACAACTACGCCTGATAAATCAATTCCAGCAGCACCAAGTATGAAGAAAAAGGCGATAATTACAACGACAGCATTAACGATATTCCTAAGAACGATTAATATATGATCGCTCATCTTTTTCTTTTTTGCTTCTCTTTCACGGTACCATGCAAAAACTACATTTACAACACGTGTTATTGCAAAAGCTACAAGTAATATCTCTATAAATGAAATTATTACTGCAATAAGACCTCTATAATCAGCTAAATCTGAGAAATTCCAAAGGAAAAAATAAATTCCAATGATTATTACAAGATAATATATCGGTTTTTTAACATTTTTTAATATTTCGTCATCAAGTGTTGTTTCAGTTTTTTTTGCAAATCCCATAAAAACCTTTTCAAAAATTGTGTAAACAACCCAACCAAGAATTACAAATGCTAATAGTATTGCAACGGATACTAAACCTTCAGGAATCCAACTAGGCCATTCTTGTGGAAGATAATTACCAATAAAATCATTTACTACGTCAAGACTTGTTTGTAAATCCATAATAATCGACCCCCTAAAAAAATTGATGTTATATAAACCTTAGTTATTTTTTTAGATTAATACATTAAAGTTTTATACCCGATTCAGATAAGCAAAATTGGGAGTATAAATATGACTATAGTTATTGATGGTTCAAACCTTACAGTTGAAAAATTAGTTAAAATTGCTAGATACAATGAAAAAGTAGAGCTTCACCCTGATGGGCTTAAAAGAATTGAGAAATGTAGAGATGTTCTTGAGAAAAAGATTGAAAAAAAAGAAATAATGTATGGTGTAAATACAGGTATCGGTGAATTTTCAGAAGTTGTTTTATCAGATGAACAAATCGAGAAATTCCAGAAATATCTAGTTTACAATCATTCAGCAGGAATTGGTGATCCTGCACCAGTAGAATATGTTCGAGGTGCAATGGCTGCACGAATAAATGTTCATTCACATGGGCAAAGCGCTTGCAGACCAGAAATAACTAAAACTCTTGTTGAAATGTTAAATAAAGGCGTTACTCCATTTGTATGTCAAAAAGGATCAGTTGGTGCATGTGGTGATTTAGCACCAATGTCTCAAATAGCTTTAGTTTTACTTGGCGAAGGTAAAGCATATTTTAAAGGAAAATTAATGAAAGGAAAAGAAGCTATGCAAAAAGCAGGTATTAAAATACCTGGGCTTCATGCTCGCGATGGGCTTGCAATAATCAATGGATCAAACGTATTAACTGCAATGAGCGCGATTTTTCTATATGATGCTAATAATTTTTTAAAGCAAGCCGAAATTGCAGCTGCTATGAGCCTTGAAGCATTAAAGGCCAACATGGGTCCATATACTCCCAAACTACACAAAGCCCGTGGTTTTAAGGGAGCAGTTAGAAGCGCAAGTTCAATTTGTAAACTAGTTGAAGGTGGAGACTTAAAAGAAGGCAATATCAAATGTAAAGTTCAAGATGCATACTCAATGAGATCAACTCCTCAAGTAATAGGTGCTGCACATGATGCTCTTAGATGGGCTAAAGAACAAGTTGAAACAGAACTAAATGGAGTATGTGACAACCCAGTTTTTTTCCCAAATGAAGATTTACAGATATCTGGTGCTAATTTTCAAGGTACACCAGTAAGCGTTCCTATGGATATGGCAGGATATTGTATAACTATGGTTTCTGTTATGAGTGAACGGCGTATGAACCGGCTTAACAATCCAGCTTTAAGTGTAGGCTTACCTGCATTTCTAACAAAAGGCGCGGGTATGTTTTCTGGTTTAATGCTAAGCCAATATACCGCTGATCATTTAATTGTCGAGCAGCGTATTTTATCGAGTCCCGCAAGCATTCAGTCAATTCCAGCTGCAGCTGATCAAGAAGATTTTGTAAGTATGGGGATGAACACAGCAATTAAAAATTTCCAGATTCTTGATAATGCATATGGAATTTTAGGAATAGAATTTATGGCTGCAGCTCAAGCGCTTGATTTTAGAGAATATAAATTCGGAAAAGGTGTAAAAAAAGCACATGAGATAATCAGAAAACATGTTGATTTTCTAGATGTTGATAGGCCTCTTTATCCAGATCATACAAAAATGAAAGAACTTGTAGAATCCTGTGAGATCTTAAAAAATGTAGAAAAAGGAATTGGAAAATTAGATTAAAATTTCTTTTTTAATCATTTTAATAACATTGCATCTTTTATTTTACTAAAATCTTTATCTTTAGTAAGTAATATTTGATTTATTGATCTTGCACTAGATAAAATGATTCCATCAATCAAACTAAATTTTTTTGTTCCTTTTTTCCGGATGTTAAATTTGATCATGGATCCTTCTAGGCATATTTTTTCATTTAATGGGACGATATTTAAAATTTGTTTCAATATAGAAACTCTTTTTTTAGGTTCAATGTTATTTTTTAAACACCAATCAGATATTTCGCCTAATTGAATAATTGAAATAAAGAGTGATTCGTCTTTTATTAAATCAAATATTTTTTTAAAAATATCTGATTTTTCATTGTTTCTAAAAATCTCTATAATAATTGAAGTGTCTAAAAACATCAATATCTATCCTCTTTTTCCCTTTTAAAAGAAGATTTTTCTCTGTCAATTCCCGCCAAGTTAAATAATAATTTATTTTTCTTTTTGTTTTCATTTGGTGGAATTACCACTTGAACTACATCACCCTTATGAAAATTTAAAGCCTCTATGACTTTTGATGGAACTATTATCCCTAGAGAATTACCTATTTTACGGAGTTTTGCTTCAAACAATTCAGACATATATAAAGTTATAACGTTATTACTTAATAAATATTATGTTATAAAATGTCACAAAAAAATGATAAAAAGCCATAAATGAAAAAAAAAATTATTTTTTCTTATTTTTTATCATTGGTGAATTTATATCTGATTTTTTTATTAGATCAATTGATTCCTTGTACCCTGCATCAGCATGTCTTACTACACCCATTCCAGGATCTGTTTTAAATACACGTTTAATCCGCTCGTCAGTGTCTTTTGTTCCATCACAAACAACTACCATTCCAGCATGAGTCGATAGACCAATTCCAACACCGCCGCCGTTATGAATTTGCACGTTATCAGCACCAGCCGCACAATTTAGAAGTGCATTTAAAAGCGGCCAATCAGCAACAGTATCACTTCCATCTTTCATTCCTTCAGTTTCACGATATGGTGATGCTACACTACCTGAATCAAGATGATCGCGTGTGATTGCAACTGGACCTATATCACCATTTTTTATCATTTCATTTATTTTAAGTGCAAAACGCTCACGTTCTCCATATCCGAGCCAGCATACACGTGCAGGAAGACCCTCCCATGGAAGATATTTTTCAGCTAGTTTAATCCAATTTGATAAAACTTCATCGTCTTTAAACATTTCAAGAATTGCTTTATCAGTTTTTTTAATATCCTCTGGATCTCCAGATAAAGCAAGCCATCTAAATGGACCTCTACCAACTGCTAACATTGGCCGAACGTAAGCTGGAACAAAACCAGGATATGAAAATGCATCTTTTAAACCAGCTTTTTCAGCTTGACCACGTAAGTTATTACCATAATCAAAAACAACTGCTCCATTTTTTTGAAAATCAAGCATTGCTTTGCAGTGTGCTTTCATACTCTTAAAAGATAAATCCATGTATGCTTTTGGATCTTTTTTTCTAAGTTCAAATGCATCTTTTAAAGTTTCACCAAAGAAACCTGCTGGAACATATCCATTTAGTTCATCATGCGCACTAGTTTGATCTGTTACAACATCAGGTGCAAATCCATTTTCTACTAGTTTTGGATGAGTATCAGCACAGTTTCCAAGAACAGCTATAGAATATGCTTCTTTATTTTTCTTCTTTTCAAGAGCAAGTTTTACTGCATCATCTATATCATACATTTTTTTGTCACAAAAACCTGCTTTTATCCTTCTATCAATACGCT
This sequence comes from uncultured Thermoplasmatales archaeon, assembly GCA_964518165.1. Taxonomy (GTDB): domain Archaea; phylum Thermoplasmatota; class E2; order DHVEG-1; family DHVEG-1; genus CAYZTD01. Next base: position 11,248 of record CAZFFN010000016.1, on the reverse strand, counting down.
TTTCATCACATTCAACAGCAATGCAAACTCCACCTGCCATTTTAACTGACAGAGGTTGAGCACCACTCATACCACCTACTCCACCCGTAAGAACTATTTTACCAGAAAGATCGGTTTCAAAGTGTTTTTTAGCAAGAGCTGCAAATGTTTCATAGGTACCCTGGATTATACCTTGAGTACCAATATAACACCATGAACCAGCTGTCATCTGACCATACATTATAAGGCCTAGTTTATCTAGTTCATGAAATTTCTCCCAATTGCTCCAATGAGGAACAATATTAGAATTAGCCATTAAAACCCTAGGCGAGTTTTCATATGTTTTAAACACAGCAACAGGTTTACCTGATTGAACAATCATTGTTTCATCCGATTCAAGATTTTTTAAAATATTAACTATTTTATCATAGCTTTCCCAGGTTCTAGCAGCTTGGCCAGTCCCACCGTAAACAATTAAATCCTCAGGCATTTCAGCGTTTTCAAGATTGTTTTCAAGCATCCTTAGTATTGCTTCCTGCCTCCAACCTTTGCATCTAAGTTTTCTACCTGTTGTAGCTTTAAAATTTCGCCCCATAAAAATCAATTTGATGTATCTTAGAATTATACTTAAATCTTTTTTAAAAAAGAAATGTAATCAAAAGGGAAGGGAGGCTGGCCTCACTAGGAGGGGATGGGATGCACTCTAACAAAAAAACTACCAGCCCGATTCCTTCCATTAATAACAAATAAGTAACAAGTATATATATATTTCGCTTAAACAGTTTATAAAAGAGAGATACTTACAACATTATTCCCTCTGAGAATAATAGTCCCGAGTCGTCTCTTGGTTTCATTAACGTTTTCTTCTACATCCGATAAAACCATGTTCATGTATTCATCGTAACCTGAGAGTTTACCATCTACGGTTCTACCGTCTTTTAATAGAAGTGAAAGCTTTTGATTCATTGATTTTTCAAGAACATCTAGTGGTAATGCCATGGAGAAGGTGAATTGCATTCTCCTTTAAAAAGTATTCCCTCACATATTCTTTAAAAATGATAACAATTATATGTATAATATTGATTACCTGAAACGCTCAACATATTGGGGAGGAACAAATAATTATGTCTAATGGAAATATCGTTCATGTTGTAGGAACTGGTACTATAGGTGAACCTTTAATTGGTCTTTTATGTGATGCAAAAGAAGATCTAGGTATCGATGAAGTAACTTTTTATAAGCATAGTCCTAAACTTGTAGATAGACCTAAAGTAAAGGGACTTATAAAAAGAGGAGCTAATCTATGTGTAAGAGACAGTAAAAAAACAGATTTTCAGGATCTTGGAATCGAGCCAGTTTATGGTAATGAAGAAGCAATCCGAAGAGCAGATGTTGTTGTTGACTGTACACCTGGTGGAACAGGTCTAATGAACAAAGAAAAATACTACAAAAAATACAAAGACAAAGTTAAAGGTTTTTTAGCACAGGGCTCAGAGTTTGGTTTTGGAAAAATGTATGCAGTTGGAATTAACGATGAAACAATTTCAAAAAAAGACCAGTTTATTCATATCGTTAGTTGCAACACTCACAATATAGCTATTTTGATTAAAACTCTAGCTATGGGGAAAGACAACAAAAACAATCTAAAAGAAGGAAGATTCTTATGTATTAGACGTGCTAACGATATAAGCCAAGTTGAAAAATTTATTCCTTCACCAGAGGTTGGAGCTCATAAAGATAAAAAAATGGGGACTCACCATGCAGTAGACGTTCATCATCTTTATAAAACTCTAGGCATTAACCTTAATGTATTTTCAAGTGCTCTTAAATTAAACACTCAATATATGCATAGTATTTGGTATGATCTTAAACTTAAAAATAAAACATCTGTTGAAAAAGTAAAAAAGAATTTTATTGATAATCCCAGAGTTGCAGTAACTAACAAAAAAGCGGCTAACCTTGTTTTTTCATTTGGCCGTGAACACGGACATTACGGAAGAATTTTAAATCAGACTGTAGCAGTACTTCCAACGATTCATGTTTTAAATGATAATGAAGTAATAGGTTTTTGTTTTACACCTCAAGATGGAAACTCCATACTTAGTAGTATAACTGCTGTTGAGCGATTCTTGTACCCTGAAACTTATGAAGAAAAGGTAAAATGTCTTGGTGCATTTTTACTTCAGGAAGTATAATTTTAAAATGTCAGATAATTATAAAACAATAAGAGATCCTATTCATGGAGATATAAAACTAGAAGGTTTATTTTTAGATTTAATTCAAGCACCTGAAATCCAAAGACTTCATAACATAAAACAGCTCGGCTTTGCTCATTTAGTATTCCCGGGTGCACACCATACCAGACTTGAGCATTCACTTGGAACATACTATATGGGGTCTAAAGCAGCAGATGCTCTAAAACTTGATAAAGATGAAAAAGAACTCATAACTTGTTCAGCTTTTCTTCATGATATAGGACATGGTCCTTTTTCTCACACTCTTGAATCACTTCTTCGCGAGTCGTTAAATGTTGATCATGTAGATTTAACGGAGAAACTAGTACTTGGTGAACACGCTATTTTTGATGAAAATGAAAAAGAGGTATTAGAATCACGAACTGTTTTTGACATTTTACACAAATACGATGTAGACACCCAAGCTGTTGCAGATATCATAAAAGGAAAAAATAAAGATAAAAATTATCTTAATCATCTTTTAGGAAGTTCCGTTGATATCGACCAACTAGATTATTTGATACGTGATGCGTATTACACTGGTGTTGCGTATGGTATTATTGATATTGAGCGACTTCTTCAGACGTTATGTATCTTTGACAATAGATTAATGGTTCGAAGAAAAGGTGTTAGTGTTGTTGAAAACGTTCTAATGGCTAGAAGTCTAATGTATTCATCAGTTTATTACCATAAAACAGTTAGAATTGCTGAATTAATGCTGTCAAAAGCAATTGATTTATTTGATGAAGCAGATCCCTTTGAATTTTTCAAAATGACAGATGGCGAACTTATCAGCGAACTAAAAAAAATTGGCGGTTACCAGTTTGAAATAGCTTCTAGATTAAAATACAGACATCTATTCAAACAATCATATTTTGCATCAGCAAAAGACTTGGATGAATCTGAAATAGATGTTATCAAAAAGATGGATGAACCAAATTTTAGAAGAAAAAAAGAAAGAGAACTTGAAGAAAAACTAAATATTCCTCACGGCCATGTTATAATTGATGTGCCATACACTGAGCTTCATCTATCTGAACCAAGAATCGATAAGACAGATACCCCGATTTTAGATTTTGATTGTGTTAAAAAATTAAAGGATTTAACCCCTCTGAGTGATGCAATCAGATCACGTATTATACCTGATTGGATGGTAATGATTGTTGTAGATGAAAAATATAGAGATATTGTTCTTAAAAATGCATCAAAAATTCTTTACAAGTAAAATAGTAAACTTTTTTATAAGGAGAGAATGGGAGAGATTTGAAGGTGGTGAGGAGAGATTTTTAATTAAAAAAAACTCTGAATGAAATCTCCCCCATTCGCAATAAATATATAAAAAGTCAGTATATAAATGTTATTATTTAATATTTGATAGATGTAATTATGATAATTTATTATATTGATTTCATATCCTTTATTAATTATATTATTATTAATCTATATAAAATAAATTAATTAATTTAGAAAAACAAACGGATAAAAATCGCAACCCCAAGAACAAGCATAATCAAACCAATAATTCTTCCCAATATATCTTCATTTATTCTATTTGCAAAATTTGAGCCAATAAATGAACCTATTAAAGCACCTATGCCCGCGATTAAAACTGCATTCCAAATAATTTCATTTGATATGATATGGCCAACTGTACCAGTTCCAGCTAAAAAAAACATTACAACTAGGGACGTGCCAATTGCAGTATGTAGATCATAATCATAAATAAAAATCAAACCAATAGCAATAAAACCAGCACCGCTAAAACCAGTAAAACCACTCATAATACCTATAACGAGTCCTGCAAGGATTAAAACAATAAATTTATATTTTTTAAAAAAACCAAAAGAATATTTTGATTTTACAAAATCAACATTTCTTTGAAAACCGTTATATACAAGATTTACTCCAAACACAAGTAATACTATTCCAATATAGATGTTTAGACCTCTTTCTGGAGCATGAGACGTAAAAAAACTTCCAATAAAAGCACCTATCGCGGAAAAAATAATTAATGGTATAAGTGGTTTTAAAAGAGTTTTTCCTTTTTTTAAAAAAATTAGTCCAGAAGAAAGACCAACGATACAATCAACAAAAAGACTAGTCCCAATTGATTCATGGATGGATTTACCCGCAAAAATTGTAAGAATGGGTATCATGTAACCTGCAGCTGTACCACTACATATACTTATGAAAAGACCACTTCCAAAGCCTGCAGCAAAAAGAAGTATTATTAGGTAACCATCAATGACCATACCATATCTGTTAAGTAGTTTTTTTATTTAATCTTAATTAAAAAATTAAAGATTTAGAATTACAATAATTATCTAATATTGTCTATAGTTATATCGATAACCTTATATTTTATATCTAATTTATTCATAAATATGAAACTCAGAGAGTACTTAAAACTGGCAAGATCATTTAACGCAGTTTTAACTGGAATAAGCCCAGTTATGGGTGCAATTGCTATGGGTAATTTTGACCTATTTATCCTCTTGCTATTGTTTATTGCTGGATTTCTTGGGCATACTTATGGATTTGTTTTAAATGATATAATAGACTACAAAATTGACAAAACATCAAAAGAGATTAGTGATCGACCGTTGATTAGTGGAACAATTACAATAGAAAAAGCATGGATTTTTGCAATAGCTTCAATGGTTATTTCATTTTTGTTGGCTGGTATTATTGCTTATTATACAGATATGTATTTTCCGATACTTATACTAGGACTTTCAGCATTATTTATAACAATTTATGATTTGATAAGTAAAAAATTTCCAGGAATGGACATTTTTGTTGCATTAGGCGTTTTCTTCTTAGTACTATACGGTGCAACTACAGTTACAAACAATCTAACAAATATTACAAACCTTGCATGGATAGTATGTGTTCTAGGTTCAATACAGGTTTTATACATGCAATTTATATCAGGGGGTTTAAAAGATATTGAAAATGATTATAAGATGGGAGCAAAGACCTTAGCTGTGAAATTAGGTGTCAGAATAACGGACCATAAATTAAAAATTTCAAATAGTTTTAAGGCCCTTGCATATGGCATCCAACTAATTGATGTTTTTGTAGTATTTTTACCGTTTTTTATTGTTTGGGATGTACAAGATTTAACTATTTCCCAATATGTCCAATGGATAATAATTATAATAATTTCAATTCTTATGTTTGTGATATCTCATAAATTACTAAATATGGAGAAATTTAAAAGAAATAAAGCTAGAAAATACATTGGAAGCCACTATATGATTAACTTTATGATTGTTCCAATTATGCTTATGAAAATAAATCCTTGGGCTGGAATTCTAATGTTCTTTCCTCTTTTAGGATTTATTTTAAATAATTTGATTTTACATGGAACAGTTTTACAACCAAAGACAATGTAAATAAGCTAGAGTGTTTTAGGTTGAACTGTTTTCCCATATATAACCCAATTAAAAACTATAAACCATAAAAATGGAAAAATTATCAGAAATAAACCCAGGTAATAACCTATAAAAGCCATTAACATAACAGGCACAACAGAATATCTTAAAAACGCTTGTATGCTTATAAATTTCCTGAGTTTATCTCTATCAAATTCTTTTAAATTCAACATTTTAACAGACGCAAAAATAACACCCGCAAACATTAAAAACATGATTACAGGTTGCCATAAATAATAGGGAAAACCTTCAAAAAATAAAATTGGGACAAACATAAAAACAGCGGAACACAATCTTAAAAACAATCCTAAAAATTTAAAAGAGATAGGAATGCGCAATTTTTCATTTACTTTTACCCCTAATTTTAGTGCAATATTTTTAGCACCAAGCTTATAATCATGATCTGCATCCTTTAAACCTCCAATAACAGAGTTAAGATAAAAAATCTGGATAAAAGTCACAATTGTAATAACCCAGGTTAAATTACTAAGATTATCTGAAACAACCATAGCGCCAAAAACACAATAAAGTGATGTGGCTGATGCAACAAAAAGATCGGAACCAATTATTTTCTTACCATAAAAATTGTAAATAGTTGTTAAAACAGCCGCTACAAACAAAATAAGTAATGGCTCATATCTAAAAATAAAATAATTTTCAATCATAGCCCATATTATAACAACATAAGCAAGAACAGCCGATACAATTGATATATACAACGCATGATTTTTAGGTATTGTTCCTTTTACTAATGGTCTTTCAGAAATATCCTTAGATAATTTATCTGTTGCAACATCAGCATAATCATTTAAAACAAAACCAAATAACGTTGCAAGTATACCAACTACTATCAACAAAAAAATCTTTGATATAGAAAAAACACCAACAGATAACGCACCAAAAACTGCAGTAATACAATATGCCCCCCAGCCCGGAAGGCGCACCAATTTCAAGTACTCAGTAAATAATACCATAAATAACAATAAATATTTTGGACATATATCTATTTTATCCGATTTACATTTTTGCAAATATTAAAAAAACAAAAAAACATTTTAAAACTGATTAAAGTGCAAAAAAAAATTGATAAAGCTGAGAAAATCACCCCAAAAGATGATGCTTTTCATGGATCAAAAAAACATTGGTCTGCAGAATGGTGGTACTTTGATGCCATCTTTGAAAATGGCTACAGTATGCATGCAGGATTCAAGACGTACTCTAAAAGAAAACATGGTTTTGTATCACCAATAATCGAGTTTTATAAGAATGGGGAAATTGAAGAAAGAAGTATTAAACGACATTTTTTTAAAGATTTTGATACATCTTATAGTAAACCTATTGTAAAATTATTTGGCAAAAAAATAATCGAGTTCGATATAAAAAAATATAAAAAAAATAACGAATGGATATATTATATAGACCTAGACCTAGGTAAAAACAAAGCAAAGTTAGAGTTTACTGGAATGACTGATGGTTTCAAATATGTAACAGAAAACGAATCTTGGGTAGTAGCTCAACCAAAGTCAACCATATCTGGAGAAATAGTGATTAATAACAAAAAAATTAAGGTAAAAGGAACGGGCTATCATGATCACAACTGGAATTATAACCTTATTACTATTATGAAGGGCTGGGGATGGTATTGGGGGAGAATTACAAGTAAAACATATAACATTGTTTGGGCGAACATTATGAAAAACAAAAAAGAAGGAAAGTTACTTGCAGTGGTAAATATTGATAATAATGGATATTATATGATAGACCCGAAAAAAATTAAATTTAGATCAGATAGATTTATTAGAGATCATAAAAGAAAAACACCCACACATTTTAGTTTAAAATTTGAAGACAATATTATGAATAAAAATATCAAAGCAGAAATTGAAATGCAATCTTATAAAACCCATTTTAATAGTGTTTTAATAGCACCATACTGGAGGTATCATGTCAGTTCAGAAGGTTTTATATCAATAGATTCTGAAAAAGAACAGATAAATAAAAACCAAATAATGGAATTTTTAAGATTCAGTTAAAAAATATATCTTGGATGTTAAATTATGAAAAAAAAAGTGGCGATAATAGGAGCAGGAATAGGCGGACTCACTGCAGGAACTTTACTTACAAAAAAAGGATATAAAGTAACAATTTTTGAAAAAGAATCTAAGATAGGAGGTAGAGCTCTTTCTTTTAAAGGAGATAAAATTAATTTAGAACAATATAAAAAATTACTTTCAAGTTTTAATACAAAACTTTTTTTTTCTGAACCAGAGATTGAAAAAATCTTTGAAAAAAAAATGTTTGATGGATATATACTAGATCTTGGTTATCATGCAATAGGTGGAGGAGTATTATCAAATGTTAACAGTGTTCTATCTGAAATCGATGAACATATTGATTTTTTAGAGTCACACGTTGGAATGATAAAAAAAAACGGATATGATTTTCCTTTTTTATCAAAGTTTGAAAAAATAAAGATTGCTCCAAAAATACTACGTTTACTTTTTGCTAGTGAAAAAACACTCAAAAGGTTAGATGAAGTATCTATCTCAGAAACAATTAAAAAATACGGAAAAGGCAAGATGAAAGAAATACTAGAAGTATTCTCACGCTCGATTACAACTATGAATAATCTTGATGAAATATCTACAGGTGAAATGTTTAGAGCACAAAAAAACCTGTACAAAGGTTCAAAACCTGTGGGATATCCAATAGGTAGTTTAGAAAGCATTAACCAAAAACTAGCAAACTATATAACAAATAATGGTGGAGAAATAAATCTAAATTGTGAAGTTGAAAATATCATAATTAAAGACAAAAAAGCAGTTGGTATAAAAACTAAAGATAAAAAATATTATTCAGATGTAGTTATTTCAAATATCCTTGTTCAAAATTTATTTAATTTGATAGAAGAAAAACATTTTCCTAAAAAATATGTAAGTTATTTAAAATCTCTAGACGGGACAGGCAGTCTATGTGCATACTACTCTTTAAATGATATTAATCCTGATTTAATTGGAAAAACGTTTCATTTTATTGAAAGAAACACAGGATTATACGGCAATGATGTCGTTGGAATGATAGATTTTATGTCTTCATCAGAAAAAGCAAAATTATCGCCTAAAGAAAAATATCTAGTTCAATCCTATATTATATGTACACCAAGTGAAGCTAAAGATAAGAAACAATTAGATCTACTTAAAAAAATCCTTGATAAAAACTTGAAGATATTAATTCCAGATTATAACTCAAAACTTGAATGGGCAATTTATCCCGCTACATGGCATCTTGATGGTGTAGCAAAAACAATTGATAAAGATAAACCAGAAATTAAAACCCCAATCAAAAATTTTTACCTAGTTGGAGATTGTGTCAAAGCACCTGGAATTGGTTTTAACTGCGCTCTTAATTCAGCTAGAATTCTTTGTGATGAAATCTTAAAATAATATCTTTTTTTATAAGAAAAACAATATTTAAATACTATTTTTCGTTATAAATTGAGCGATGAGTAAACCTGACATAGTAAAAAAGGGGAAAAAAACCGGTAAATGGACAATGAAAGAACCATACACTAAAACAAGGTTCTTTTCAAAACAAGCTCGGGGAGCAATTGATCTTTTTAGACCGTTTACTCTAGCTGCACCCTTCATTGTTTCTATGTCAATTATGGTTGCAAGTCTTGTATATAATCATTTTAATCATAACTTAGTAATTCACTCGGACTGGTGGATAACAGTAGGTCAAGCGGGTCTAACTGTTGCAATAGTAAATGCTGCATCTAATGCACTAAATCAAGCAACAGATGTTGAAGCAGACAAAATATCAAAGGCTTACAGACCTATACCTAAAGGAGTGATCAAAAAAGAAAGCGCTCAAAGCCTTGCATATATATTATATCTTTTTGCTCTTCTCAGAGCTGTAACAATTAATGCGTGGTTTGGATTTTTTATTTTCTTGATAATGGTTTTTACTGTAATGTATTCTCTTCCACCAAGAATGAAAAAATATCTGTTCATTAATCAAATATGGATAGCAATACCTAGAGGAATGCTCGGTATTCTTGCAGCATGGAGTGTTTTTATTCCAGCAGGTATGCATCCATTTCAGCCGACACCTTTAATTATCGGCGGAATAGCGTTTACCTTTTTAGTAGGTGGAATGTCAACTAAAGATATTACAGATTGTGAGGCAGATAGAAAAACTGGAACTCATACTTTAATTAATACATTTGGAATAAAACAAACAGCTCTTATCAGTTTTCCATTCATGCTTTTTCCATTTATTTTCGTTCCAATGTTTACCTATTCAGGTTTTTTAGAGCCGCATCTATGGGTTCTATGTGTTTTTTCTTTAATGAGCCTATTTATTTTTTATCTCATGATGCGAAGTAAAGAAAGTAAAACCCTTGAAAATGTACATGCATGGTCTATCATGTATGCTGAATATATTTTCTTTGCCCTCACCTTTTCAGTTCTTACAATCTTCAGTGAATTTCTAGGAATTCTAAAAATATTTTAAAAAATATTACTTTTTTTAAAATGACTATCGATAATTAATGTTAAATAATGGTTTTTAGATTATATGATTAGGAAGAATAAATTTTATTTGTGGAGGGAAAACTATGAGGGATGAAATAAATTTAGACGAAATATCAACTCATGTAAAAAACTTACAAAGTGGAAAAAAAGAATCGAATAGTATTTCAAAATTGATGGATGAGGATGAATCAACTAATGAACTAGGCCGATGGGAAGAAATTTCTAAAGAAGATATTTTTGAAATAGTAAAACCATCGGAAGAAGAAATAATTACCAGTATGGATATTAATCTTGATAAAAGAAGATGTGATATGTGTAAAAAAACTATTAATCTTGAAAACAATCTTTCTGGTATTGTTGTTCATGACACACATTTTTTATGTGAAGATTGCTGCAGTAATTCATCAAAAGCAGAGCTTGATTCTTGGATGCATACAAGAATGGCAAATCCAGGTGATCTAAAACCTGTAGCGCTTTGGCTTATGAAAGAGAAAAATAAAACAAAAATGTTTTAAAGATTATCTTTCCAAATTTTGTAGGCTTTTTCTTTGTAAAACTCATCATTTTTTATTTTTTTCTTGTTTTCTAATTTCTCACCTTCTTCTATAAAATGATCTATTCCTTCTTTTGTGTGTTTTTTCCGCCCTTTTTTATTTCCACGGGTTGTATGCATATCAACTGCATAGTCAGGAATATTTCTTTTTTCATTGTCCCAATCTTGTTTCATTGAAACTTTGAAATGATCATTTATTCTATTTTTCTTAGTTCTACAAAGTAAAAGTAGGATATGTGCTAATACTAATTTCCATTCTCTGTTATTTTTATCACGAAAAAAACTCATATCATCAACAGCCTTACTAACCTGCAAAACTACATCGGGATTAGCTATCCCAATATCTTCATATGCAATTATTTTTAATCTATTACAAAGCCAGGTCCAACTAGATTTACCAAGAGGGTTTTCTTTTTTGTCATATTCAAGTGCTATCTCAAATGCCCAATACATAGCTTCTTTTTCGTTTCCACGTCTTATTTCTTTTTGCAACGCACTTTTTACTTCATC
>CAZFFN010000015.1:0-1689 GCA_964518165.1 uncultured Thermoplasmatales archaeon | reverse complement strand
ATGTGACATGTGCAAAACATAGTGTTTTAGATATGATGGCAAGGATCAATGGTAAAAAAGATGATGTAATAAAAATTAGAGAAACAGGACACTTAAATGGAGAACACTCTAGAGGTGTTCTTACAAGTAGAGTTGCTGCTCTTGATAAGACAAAAGCAGAAATCTACAGTAAGCTTACAGCATCAGGTGCATATGCACGTGGGCATGTAGACTGTAAGGAAATTGTAAAAGACAACGGAGTTGTTTCAGCTGTACCAATTGTTGAAGTAAACAATCCAAAAGCACATATTACCCATGAAGCAAGTCTTGGGAGTGTTGATTCAAAGCAACTTCAAACTCTTATGGCTAGAGGTCTTTCTGAAGATGATGCAACAGATCTAATTATTCAAGGGTTATTAAGCTAAACCTTTAGATAAAATGAATGTAAAAAAAGCAATTTTAAAAAGAAGAGCCTATCGCTCACTTGAACCTATTGATATAGATGAAAAACTTATAGATGATCTAGCAGAATGTGCAAAACTTTCAGAGAGTTGTTTTAACAATCAACCATGGAACTATATTTTTGTTTATGAAAAAGAAAAACTAAAAGAGGTGCATGGGGCTTTATCAAAAGGAAATGACTGGGCGAAAAAAGCATCGATGATAATAGCAGTTATTGGAAAAAAAGACGATGACTGTGTGATATATGATAGAATATATTATAGATTTGATATAGGCCTAGCCACTCAAAATATCATACTTCGTGCAACTGAGCTAGATCTAGTAGCTCATCCAATTGCAGGGTATAGCCCTAAAAAAACCAGAAAAATCCTTGAGATACCTGACAATTATGATGTAATAACTCTTGTGATAATTGGAAAAAAATCAGATAAAATAAATCCGGTTTTATCTGAGAAGCAGGTTAAAGCGGAGAAAAATAGACCTGAAAGAAGAAATATCAATGATTTTGTTTACCATAATGAATTTGAGGAGAAATAAGAATGGCTGAAATAAATAAAGTAGAAGGAACAGATAGAGGAAAGATTTTCTTATATGCATTAAGTACATGTGTATGGTGTAGAAAAACAAAAAAATTACTTGATTCATTGGGTGTTGAATATTCATATGTTTATGTTGATAAACTTGAAGGTGAAAACAGAAATAAAAGAATAGAACAACTTAAAAAATGGAATCCACGAGGAAGTTTTCCAACAATTGTTTTTAATGATGAAAAATGCATTGTTGGATTTAAGGAAGATGAAATAAAAAAGGAGTTGGAATAATGGTAGATGTCACTGATGAAGAGATAGAAAAACTCTACAAAAAACTTGACAAGGATGCTAAATCCTCAGGTTATAATTTAAATCCAGATGAAGAATTTACTAAAGAATTAGTTAAAGGACTTATTATCAACAAAAAAAGATATGGTTATCAGGCATGTCCTTGTAGACTTGCAGAGGGAAAAAAAGAAGAAGACCTTGATATTATTTGTCCATGTGATTATAGAGATGCTGATCTAAATGAATATGATGCATGTTACTGTGCATTATATGTATCTAAAGAAGTTGTGGATGGTAAAAAAGAAGCAGGATCTATTCCTGAGAGAAGACCGAATAAAAAAGAAAGAGAAAAAATAAAAAAACAAAAAACAAATACAAAAAACATATCGAACTTGTCAAAACCAGTATGGCGCTGCAGGGTATGTGGTTA
>CAZFFN010000014.1:0-12810 GCA_964518165.1 uncultured Thermoplasmatales archaeon | reverse complement strand
TGAAGGAAGGTTCTTTTCTTCAGTTGGAAGAAGGATTGTTTGATTCTGATATGAGCTAACGAGTTTCTTTGGGTATTCGTAATCGATCTTTTTAGAGACTTGAATGGTGTAATCAGTGTTAACGGTGATGAGTCCATGGTCGAATAACCAGTGATGCAGTTTACAAAGTGATAAACCGTTTCGGACGTCGTCATTATGAAATTGTGAGAAGGGAAGGATGTGAGCTGCATCAATAACTGAGATACCAAGGGAATTATCTAGTTTCATATGACATATCGCACAGGTTTCATGGTATGCACGTAATAGATATGACTTTGACATATCTTTTTTAAATCAATATTCTTTTTTGTGATGAGTTTGTTACCTGTGTTGGTGGTTGAAGAATTAAAAAGGTAGTGCACGCAAGACGTCAGTGGAGGAAGTATTTTTTTGTTGGTGTGTTTATTGTTGCATTGTTGAATGTTGTTGCGTATAGTGTTGGTGTAGTACTAAATTTGTCTCAAAGTGTGTTTTTTGCTTTGGGTATGGCTGCTGGAGCATTGTTGATGGGTTTTCTTTTGAATTATTTTGTGCCATTGGTCGATAAGTCAAAGAATTATCGAGTTGGTGCGGAAGGTGAAGAAAAAGTATCTGATTATTTAGTGAATCATTTGAATGGAAAAAATATTATTGTTTCTGATGTCCTTCCTGACAAAGGTAAGGGCAATATTGATCAAGTAGTCATTGGTGATCATGGTGTTTTTGTGATTGAAACCAAGAATTTTCGTGGAAGTTATGTTGTTGATGGTGATCAGTGGATTCGTAATACAGGGAAAGGAACGATTAATAATAAAAGTCCAGGTAAGCAGGTAAAGAGGAATAGTTGTGAGTTAAGAGAGTTTTTTAAAAAAGATTTTGTGAAATTAAAGGATGTATATATTCATAATGCAGTTATGGTGGTTGATCCAAGTGTTAAAATCAAGGTGATACGAGAGCCTCAGCATTATCTGATTTTTACCTCCACCAAAGAGTTAGTTGATTTCATTAACCGGAGGATGATTTTTAGAAAGACAAATTATGATAAGAGTAGTTCCTCAAATATTGAGCTAAACGCAGAGGATTATGGAAAATTGGAAAAAATATTTCTAAAAATAAATGCTAAAGTGCAATATTCTAAAAAAAGTACACAGATTTATGAGAAATAACTGGGGATAGGCTATATTTTATTATTCCAAACATATTGGTTTATATTCACACCAATTGCATAAATAATTTTTATTTGGTGTGAAATTTTTTGCAGTTTGAATTTCCTTTATTTTATCTATTACTTCATTTTTGATCAATTTTAAATTAGTTTTTTTTGCTTTTAGTCTAATTTCATTATCATGTGCTAAAAAATGCCAAACTAATTCAATTGATTGAATATCATCAAAATTTTCTTGAACTGCCAAAGCATAAATTCCCAATTGCCTATCTAAAATAAGATCATTCTTTGATTGAAGGTGCTTACTAGTTTTATAATCATGAATGATGTATCGATCATGATTTTTCGCTAAGCGGTCAATGATTCCTTTAATCCTTATATCTTCTCCATCAAGTTGAAAAATGAGCTCCTTTTCTAATCCAATAGTTTTATCCTGGTTAAATGGGAGATATTTTAGAAAATAATTTAATATGTAATTCATTCCAAATTTTTTATAGTCTTCAGGCAAGTACCTTTTATTAACAATTTGAATATCATCACTCCAGTTACTATCCCACGATTTAATAAAAAACTCTTTTATTTCTTCGAAATTATTTGATTTATTCTCAAGTTCATTACGATATATTTTCTCCAAGGTTTCATGAACTCTAATTCCTAGAAAAGCTTCGATGTTTTGCCCAACTTGCGATGGAAGATCATCAATATAACGAAATTTGTATTTCAGTGGGCATTGTTCAAAATATGATAAACGATTATGAGAAAAGATTTCCATTATACACCTACAGTATTCCTCATGAGTTGCCACTTGTTAGTTTAAGTAGAAAATCAATGGGAGAATTAATTTTTTGATATTTATCATGTAAACTATTTAATCCCCGTTCAATATGTTTTCTGAAATAAACTGAAAAAAATTCATCTTCATCAATTTTCTTTTTTTCATGTTGAACAATTAATGATTTGAAAATAAGATCTTGATCACCAGTTAACGTATATCTATTAAATTCAAGTCCTTGACTATCACTAGGTTCAAAAGAGCTTATTGAACTTGGAATGGTCAATGATTCCGATACGGCAATTCTACAAATAATATTTCTACGAAGATCCAATTTATTTGAAAGAAATTTAAGTTGTTTACTCGCTTCTTCAGATATTTTTAGTTTATTTCTCATTAATACTTCCCTCTAATTGAAAAAGTATCCATCAAGTATTTTTTGTTTCTGAGAATGTTGCAACGTATATTCCTTACCAATGTATGGTTTTAAAAGTCGATAGATCTTTTTATCAATTTCCCGATCCTGAGAAAAGAGTACTACTTGATCACTTGCCTCTGGGAAAAATTTTGTGGAAATGTTATGTACATGTTTATTATCAAGTTTTGAAAGAGGAGTATCAATAATCATTGGCATGCGATTACGGGATATTTGAGAAAGACCCCATAAAACAGATATGGCATAAATTTCTTTTTCACCCTCAGAAATCCATTCTTTACTTACATCGTTTCCATCATAATCAATGAGTTTTGTTGTAAAGTTATCTGAATCTAATTTGATTTCCTTAACCATATCATCTTTGTTCGCTAAATGTTGGTACATATGAGAAATTGTATGTTCAAGGTTCTTTGTATTTAACAAAACCATTTCTTCAGTGTATTCAGTTAAAGTTTTCCTGATATTAGTTATTAGATCAACCTTTTGATTATCCTCTTTAATACATACTATTTCTTCTTCGGTTTTGTTAATTTCTTCTTCAATTCCATTTTTTTCCAATTCTTCCTTTTTTACATATTCACTAAGTTCATCAATTTTTAGTTCAAGTGTTTTAATCTCACCCTTTAAATTCGCAATTTGATTTAAATATGATAAAACAAAGGAATCATCAGGCACTTTGCCAAGTTGTGTTTTTAATTTTTTAATCTGAGTAATGGTTTGTTCTCGACTGTTGAGAAGCTCATGAAATCTTTTTGACATTTCGTGGTTAGCTTGATTGAAATAATTTTTAACTAGCTCATATTCATTTCTTGTCAAATCATGAAGAAAATTATATGTTGATTTTTTATTCATATTAGATAATTCATTAAACGTATTATCAATGTCTTTGACTAATGATGATTTCTCATCATCTGAAAGATTTTTTACAAACTCTGAAGAATGATCTAGTTCATCTAAAAATGTATTTTTTTCTTTGGTCCACACATCATTTAGAATGATAAAATTTTTCTGAGATTGTTCATGATCTATTTCTTCAGTTAATTGTATTAGCAATTTTTTGGGCATTACAAATGGTAATTTATTTTTGGCGATCTCTGCGATTTCATCTGCTAATTTATTTTTCTTCTCTTTTTGGCTTAATATTTTTGATTCTATATCTTTTTTTCTCGTTGCGTATGAACCCGCTTTCCGTTTCAATTCGTCTTGAAGATCTATAATTTTATCATTTTTTTCAACTATTTGATTTTCTTTTTGCTTCATATCCTGTTTAATTTTTTTAATTTCATCATTTTTCAATATTTTTGATTTTTCAAGATTCTTTAATTTTTTAATAATCTCCGATTCTTTCTCATTCCTTCGTCTTATCCGACTTTTCAAGCGGTCAAGATCCTCATGGAGATTCTCATAAATATTTAATCCAATAAGATCTTTTATCGAAGATTTTAATATTCTATCCGCATTTTTGCCAACTGCTAATTCTCTAACTTTTTCTCCATTAAAGAAAAAAAACTCTGTTATTGAAGGTGGTAAAAGATGATTTACATATTCCTGCCAATAATCTTTTGGGATAAATTCCAAAGGTTTGTCATTAATATGAATAATAAAATCTTCTTTTGGTTCAATGGATCCATTAATTTTCCATTTGCGGGTTACATCAAGAAAAAATGAGGGATACACATCATCAAAAAATATATTTAATGAAATGTAACAAGTATCTTCTTTATTTTTAATTGCATTTTTATTAAACAATTCAGTTATCAAATCATAATAAGCTTTTTTTGAAAGAGTATTTCCATTGTAACCCTTACCATATAAACAGAGTTTTATAGATTCTAAAGCAGTTGTTTTACCTGCTCCATTTAATCCACCGATTAACGTAATATTCTTTTTTCCTTTTGAATTATTTGAAAAATGAATGACATTTTCACCAGAATAATTTCGAATGTTATTTAAAATAAGTGATTTGATGATCAAAATTAATCCTCCAAATATGATTGAATTAAATGTTCACTAATCACTCTTTCTAATTTATTATAGATTCCTTTTCGGTTAGATAATGAGGACAAATCCTTTTCTACAACGAGTAATTTTTCAACTAAAGAAACTGGAACATTATTCTTTTCAGCAATCTTGCCAAGTATTTCCTTATTTATTTGGTTTGACTCCAAAGGTGATTTATCAATGGTATTTAAAAATTCATCTGAAGTTGTATCAATGACTTCGGATAACGATGAAATATTGTCCCCTTCATAAATCCAAATCCGTTCAATCGCTTTTAATTCTTCATGTTGAATCAACTCGATATTATGAACTTCAGTGATCTCCTTTTGAATTTTTAAAAGTCTTTGAAGAATCTCATGTCTTGCTTCAAAAGTAAATGGACCTAGAACCTGATGACCTCTGTGCGTTTCCTTTTCAAATTCCTTACCCAACTTATCAGCTATGATCTTTCGTTTCCGTTCATTTTTCCGATATTTCGACCTCATTGAAGGATCATCTCGGATCTCTTTCAACCAATTTCTAAACTCAAGCAAAGGTGAAAGCCATGTTTCACCATCTTCTATTAATCCCTCTAATGCCCGATCACGTTCAACAACAGTACACGTCCAACATCCAAATCTACTTCCGCCACAAGCAGGAGTATTTTTATCAATAACTAAAGGACATTCTTTATCAGCTTTCCGATAGAATGTGATCAATTCCTTGTTATCTCCATCCCATGGTGAAGGTACTTGAAGAAGATAAACCCAAACATCTTTGGTATTAAAATCTTCTATTGGCGTATAAACAAATGCACCAGGAATATCTCCATGCCGTCTAAGAGAAAAATTTTTAATTTCGTATTTTCCCATAGTTTGTGCTCTTGAAGCACTTTCAGATTTTCGTGCACCTAACAAAACAATAACTTCACCATTATCCTTAACTTGAGATTTAATATATTTTGTTGTAGGTTTGATTTTTAACCGGTCAGTACACCATCTAAACCATCTATTTGGTGATGGGTAACCTTTACCAATTAAATTAACCCAAAACGTATCATCGATACTAGGTTTTAACAAGTTAACAACTATGGGTAAATTGTCATTCTTAGCGGCCAGTTCAATTTTGGAAAGTAAATTTTTAATTCTACGTTCAATAAGTGGAGATTCAACGAGTGTATCAGCTGAAACAATATGAATTTGTTTAGTTCTTTTTTCAACAGGGATTTCCAATAACATATAATAGACTAACTGAGCTACACATGTTGAATCTTTACCCCCACTCAAACCAACAATCCACGGGCGAGAATCAGATAAATAGAGTTTTATCATATCCTTTTTTATTTTTGAAAGTTTTTTGGCTATGTTTTCCTCACCCATAACTAAATTACCACCTACATTCGATGTATTATTGTAATCTGAAGGTAGTAATTAACTATTTCTTAATAATATTAAATTAAGGTTCATTGAAAGTATTATAATAAAAAATATTTAATTTCACTAAAATAAAAAATAACTGACCCCCCAATATCAAAAAAAATTACTAAAAAATTAAACATAAATGTTGCAAAAAGATTATTAATATAATACTTATTCTACTTTCAATCTATTGAAAAATATGCTGTATTATCCATTAGTACAGTATATCCTTGAGGGAAAATATGTTCATTGTAAAAAATGAAGGGAATTTATTATTGCATTTAAATTTCTATCAACATGAAATTAAAAAGAATAATACTTAATTGTAACATTAGTGTGATATTTTATGGATAATTATGTTCAAAATGAGATTAGAAAAGATGCTTTAAAATTGACAAAGGACATCTATAAAATTGCCTTATCACCATACACTGATTGGAAGACGAAGGTATATTGTAACACCTTCTTTTCATATTTAGTTAATCCAGAAGATGTAATTCCAGATAAAGAACAAAATGGATTTTTAGACGATTTTTATTTAGGTTTGATTATTACTAACGATCTCTTAAAATATAGAAAAAAATTATTGGGCAAGATACTCGGTGATCTGAACAACCTTGAAAAAATAGTTAAAGAACAAATACCACAAATTGAAAATAAAATTGAAATTCATGTGAATCAGATTAAAAAATTTTCAGGCTATTCATCATTAGATAAATTCGATCTCGAAAATAAAAAAGTTACCCCACATATTAAAAATTACTTGAAAATACGTGCGAATTTATTGGGAAATATTGCCTTTTGTTATAGTTTAATATACAACAATAGATCTGAATTTAAGAGAATTTCAAATAAATCACCTTATTTTATTGATGGATATTTAATAAAATTAACTGAATATGGAGATTTTTTTGAGATAAAAAGGATAATAGATTGTTATGATGAATCTAAAACTGAAATCGATATGCTTGATTCTATTGAGTTCGAAAAAGTTTTTTTTAACTATGATGAATTTATTGAAAAATCGGGACAAAGGGAGAAATATAAAGATCTTTACAATTACATACCGTTTATATTCAAAACTTTAACAAACGTTTTCAAAGATACAGATTGCTCCTGGGAATTAAAACATGAAATTAATTCAGCCTTATCATATTTAGCAATAATTGAAGACATCATTGATGATAATGAAGCAGAAGGATTTATTGACGATCTATTTATTTTATCAATAGTATTGATAGACATTTACAATTTCGATGAAGAAATCATTTTGAGAAACCTTGAAAATATTAAAATTAATGACCTGATCTTCATCTTAGAAAATTGTGAAATAATTTTGAAAACTAAAAAGGGAGAAATATTAAACCATTTGGGACTTCAAAAACTACTTGAATTTTATGAAATTAGGGATATATCAAAAACGAACTCATTTGATAAGTATCTAAATCAAATTATTTTAAGAAACAGTCGGTTGAAAACAATATTCGTTGATTTAATTCGGATTATTTTTCCAAATGAAAAATTTGATGGGAAAAATAAACCTGAAACATTAATTGAACAATTTAAGAAAAAAATAGAATACTATCAAAATGAAAATTTATACAATCTATCATCTGAAGAAAAAATATATATAGACACAGTTTCCCTTGAAGAGCTTGAAAAGATAACTAGAGTTTCTAATGAAATTTGCCACATTGATAATTTAAAAGAAGAATTTGACCGTGAATATGATGAAAGGATTCAATTATTATTTTTAAGAGATAAGATTCTGGGCGGGCATAAATGAAAGATAAGAACTTTCAAGAAATTGATCACATCATAAAAACTACATATTATAATTCTGAAGATGATGTGATTTCAGATTTTTTAATACCCCTTCTAAAAAGATCTAAAATATACAAAAGAGAAACATATTCTTTTAGCTCAGCAATTTTTACATTGATCAATTCTACCCTAAGTGACATTATAAAAAACAATTGTAAAATTTATTACATTGTTGGATTTGAACTAAATCAGCATGAACTCAATGCAATAGAGAATGGGAAAGAAGATGGCGTTGATTTAATAGAACAAAAGATTATTACTGAATTTGGATCCATCGAAGAATTAATATCAAGATTAGATAATAAGTATTCAAGGGAACTTTTTAGATATAGGTTAACAATTCTATCATTTTTAATTGCAAAAGACCAATTAAAACTTAAGGTTGGATTTGTGTCGAGGGGGGGCAAAATTAAAAATCCGTCCAAATTTAAATTTCATCCCAAAGTTATGATCTTCGAAGATTTTTATGGAAATATCATCGTTGCTAATGGTTCAACAAATGAAAGTTTTGGTGGTCTTTATAATAATGAAGAATCTTTCGATGTATTTAAAAGTTGGAAGCTAGAAACAAAAGATTATTTCAACAGGCATAAAGATAAATTTGACGAATTTTGGAATAATAAAACAGAGAACATCAAAACAATCAGCATCGAAAGATTGTTAAAAGAAGAAATTTTTTCTAAATATCCCCCAAGATCATATGATAGAGATGAATTAATCAAAATTGAAGAAAAATTATCGTTACTAATTAACAATGATAGTGATCGTTTAAGACAGGATACAGAAGAATACGGTGGATTATTTAGTGTCAATCTTTGGGAGCATCAAGTAACTGTCATTGATAATTGGTTTAAAAATAGTAATAAAGGGATAATTAAATTTGCAACTGGTGCAGGCAAAACAAAGACTGCATTGTTTGGATTAAATAAATTGAAAGAGGAGAATGGGAAGTTAGCAACCGTAATTTCAACCCCTTATCAAGTTCTTAGCGAACAATGGTTTGAAGAAATTAAATCCACATTTCATTCTGCGAAAACAATACTAGCATATGAAAGCAAATCAAATTGGAATCTACCATTAAATCGTATTGTAAATTCATACAATCTAGGTTTGGAAGATAATATCATTATTATTACAGTTAATAAAACATTTTCAACTGAATCTTTTCAAAGTGTAATAAACAAGATTCAAGGCAATACTTTGTTAATAGCTGATGAGGTACATCATTTTGGTGCGGAATCAATTAATGAGATTTTATCAGATTCATTTAATTTTAGGTTAGGATTATCAGCAACACCCGAAAGATATATGGATCCAAAAGGCACGAAATCTATATTAAACTATTTTGGAAAAATATTATCTCCTGAATTTACGTTGAAAGATTCCTTAGACCGAGGAATACTCTCCCATTATAATTATCATCCAATTATTGTTGAACTCAAAAAAGATGAAGAGGGGAGTTATCGTAGCATCAGTAATGAAATCCAAAAAATATGGGAGTCAACTCCAAATATCGAAGATAAATTTAAAAAGGCAAAATCTTTGATTAACAATAGGACTGAAATTTTAAACACAGCATCACAAAAACTGGTTAAATTAAGGGAGATGCTTGTTGATTTGGGCAAATCAAATATTGAAAATTCATTAATTTACTGCTATGGAATGGATCATTTGGAAAAAATTGCCTCGATTCTATTTGATCTTGATGTAAGTAACGCCAGAATAACTTCTCGAGAGAAAATAGACGAGAGAGTTGAATCTTTTAACTTATTTAAGGGGGGAAATAGGCAAGTTTTACTTGCCATTAATTGTTTAGATGAAGGATTAGATATACCTGCCATTAGTACTGGTTTTATTCTAGCTAGTTCTAGCAATCCAAAACAGTTTATTCAACGAAGAGGTAGATTACTGAGAAAAATTAGAACTAAAGACGGAAAAGTTTTAGATAAAGAAGTTAATATTTATGATTTCATTTCTTTTCCACCTCTAAATTCAAAGGGTTGCTTACCACAATATGAAGAAGATATTTTTGAAAAGGAAATTGAAAGGTTTAAGGAATTTGCAAATCTAGCAAAAAACCGTGAGGATGCAATATCAATAATTAATGAATACCTCAAAAAATTTGGAAAGAAAACATTAGAGGGAAAATAGCTATGAAAGAATATTTAGAATTTATTGAAAGTAAAGGATACGATGAAACAACTATTGAAATTGTTAAGAAGGCAATTTTAATTGCTGAACAATATATCTCTACACCAAATTCTACAAAAATTTTGCCTGAGTTAATCAAGGAAGTTAATAAGATTTATAAAGCAAATCATGAGGGTTCAGAATGATTATAGAGGAGATTGAGCTCAAGAATTTTCGGGCGTATAAGAACTCAAAGATTGTTTTAAGTAAAGCCGGCGAAAAAAATGTAACGTTAATTTATGGTGAGAATGGGGCGGGGAAAACAACTTTTTTTTATGCTATAAATTGGTGTTTTTATGGTAGAAGATATAAGAGTTTTGAAATAATTCCTAAGAGCATTAGAATAGATGGGAAATACTTAAAAAGTACATTGAGTGAGGGAGAAAAATCATATGTTTCTGTGAAAATAAAATTTATTCATCAAGATGATCGATATAATTTAGAAAGAAAATATAATATCATTAAGAAAAATGGAAAATTGGAATATGGCAAAGAGGAAGTAACACTTAATTCATTTAATTCTATTGGTCAAACTAGAACATACACGGAAGAAGAAATCCCCCGGATCATCAATTCTTTGATTCCTGTAACTACCAGAGAATATTTTTTCTTTGATGGGGAAAAGATCGATCGATTTTCTGATGTTAGTAACAAAAGAGAAATTGAGTCCTCAATTAGAGCAGTTTTGGGCCTAAATTCTATTTCTAATGCTAAGGATTATGCTCATAAAGCTGCAAGAGAATTTGATAAATTTGTTACAACAAAAGGTAATGATGAATATGAGCGAACTATGACGTTAATTAGTCAATATGAAGATGAAATTAGAGATTGTGAACAAAATATCAAGATTCAAACTGAAGAAAAAAATGAAAGAATAGATGAATTAAATAAAATTAAGAAGAAATCTGAATCATTCCAACAAGAGATTGAAAATAGAGAAAAGCTTGAAGATATTAAAAGAAAACTTGACCAATCTACTAAAGAAAAGAAAAAGAGGACAATTGATCTTCATGATTATTTAAAAAGATGTTATGTCTCACTCTCAATAAATTTGCATGAAGAATCAAAGATTATTATGAATAAATGGAGTGATGATGGTATTTTCCCTTCGGAAATATACAACGAAGAATTAGTCAATAAAACATTAAATGGAAGGCAATGTATTATTTGTGGGAGAAAATTTGAGGAGTTCGATGATGTTTATCATCACATAAAATCATTGAAAGAAAAGGATTTATTCAACAGGGAAATTGAAAAGGAATTGAATTCATTTAATTCCAATATTAAAAATTCAATAACCAAAGGAAAATATAATTTTAAAAACATTTTAACCGAATACAAGGAGATTACTAGATTAGAAGAAAAAAAAGACTCACTTATCTCAAAAAGAGATCATCTAAAAGATAAAATAATTCATAAAATTTCTGATGATGATCTTAGAGAGTTGGTTGAAAGACAGCATGCACTAGAAACACAAACAATTCCTGAAATTAAATCCACTATAAGTACCACCGAAATAAAGAAAAAAAGACTTTTAACTGAATTGACACGATTGAAAAAGCACAAGGAAAAATTAAAGTTAAAATCCAAAAGTGAACAGGAGAACAAAGAAAAATCTGATATTTGTGAAAAGGCTGAAGATGCTCTTGAATTTATTTTAAACTCCTATGCAGATGAAAAAAGAAAGCAAATCGATTCAATGTGCAGAGATTTGTTTAAATTGCTCGTTTGGAAAGAATCACATTTTCAAAATGTAGAACTGACAGATGATTATCAACTTAATGTAATGGATCAATTTGGCGAACCTGCTAGACCTGACTTGTCTGCAGGCGAACGGCAAGTTTTAAGCCTTTCATTTATCACATCAATGGCAAAAAGTGCCAATAAAGAAGCACCTTTTATCATAGACACCCCCTTTGGAAGGATATCTAAGAAACCAAGGAAATATATTGCTGAAAATATTCCGTCTAAAGTATCTCAACTAATTTTATTTGTTACAGATACTGAACTCACAATAGAATCAGAAAAGATATTTAGAGAAAAATCTGAAAAAATATGGACAATTGAATTTAATCAAAAATCTAGCATTTCAACCATAAGGGAGGGAAAACATGTCGATTAAACTTCCTAGAGTAGGAATTCCAAAAGATATTCATTCCAAATATAAACTTTATACCAAAAGTGATGAAACAAAGGAAGGAGAAGGTTTTAGATTTCAAACGATGGCAGATATTTTCATTTTGGCTGCTCTTGTTGGATTTTATCTAAAAAGGTACAAGCCGTTTATGGATTCTGATAAAATCGAACGCCCTTTTAAATGGAATGTTTTTCTAAATAATGAGAATCATATGCAAATAATAAAATCAATTTCATTGCTGCATATTAAAGACAATCCAAAAGATGCAAATGTCCTTCTAGATAACGAAAAAATGTTAACTATTCTTGAAGGGTATGCTAATGGAGGGATCTACCATTTAATTCAACAACTTGAAGATGGTATAGATCTAGAGGGAAACTTAATCAATTTAATTAAAAATTTTAATGATTTAAAATTTAATATAGATGATTTTTAGTTAAGTGCTGATTTAATTTTGTGGACTGAAACCCTTGTTAATTCACAAATAGTTAAACCTAGCAATTAATTACTCAAAAAAACTCTTCCAATTCTGGAAAATCCTCTAAGAACAAATCTACATTCTCATATTTTTCAGTCCAATTCACAATAGGAACTGGTTTCCACATCATTGTATGTGGTGATTTATACCAGAGCATTGCATCAGTGAAATACCCATAATTAGGATGAGCCCAATCAATGCTAACGATTTGAAATGAACCAATCTGACCAGTACTTGCTTTCAAAAAATATCCTTCACCCATATCGATAATCGTCATACTCAAAACTCATCCGTTCAAAGAAAAATAGGTTTTCTCATTTCCACTGGCTAGTTCCATACTAAAGATCTCATCAAAACTTGTGTCAAGCAAATATTCATTATCCTTTAGTAAG
>CAZFFN010000013.1:0-23356 GCA_964518165.1 uncultured Thermoplasmatales archaeon | reverse complement strand
GGAAAATGTTGAATAAACAAAAACTATAATAATTATGTTAGTAAACACTTTTAATGTAAAAGCATACGATACTGGAAATAACCATTATCGTTTTGAAGACAAAACATCTTATCCTACAACAAGTAATTTTGATATAGGTGCAGATGATGTAGAAAATGATGCCGGAAGAATAATAGTCTTATCAAATGATAATTTCGCGAGTGATTTTAATTATTTGTATTATGATAATACTATTTTGTTACCTAAAGTAAACCTGGAAACACAAATTATCAACGAGGAATACATGGTTTTAGCAGTTCTTGTTCCTACATGGTCAAATATAGATGGAGCCGGTCTTACTTTTGATAATGGAGATATATGTATCTACGATGGTGTTTATTATTATTATGATGGGACATCAGGTGGTGTTAGTACAACTCCGGATGCTGATCCAAATTGGGTTGTATTAGAAACATATGCTGATGACATAATATGGGATCACTTGGATGTTTTAATCAATAGCAATAATAATAAATGTTCATGGCAGTATTTAGTCATAAATGAGAAGGATAATCAACATGATGTATATGTTACAGATTGTCATGAGTTTGAAGTTAAAATAGTAGATACTTCATCTACCAAATATTTAAAAGTATCAGTTACAGAATATGACAATACTACTGTTGATGGTTATGATGAGAAGATAATAGATAACCCAAATTATGATGATGTTATTTACTTTAAATGCAATGTTGAACATGATCAGCAGTATATTATCAAAGTAGAAAAGTATGATGATACTGATACTTTAATTGGTGATCCGATTTACTTAACACAATTCATCATATGTAAGTTTAAATCTTGTTACAACAAGCTAGTTCAAGCGATTTATTGTTGTGATAACACAAAAGACGTATGTGATGAAACAGAGAACAGCAAGCTTGATAAGCGATACAGAGATATGCTGCGTTTAGAAAGCATATATTCTAGTATACTGCAAAT
Source organism: uncultured Thermoplasmatales archaeon (assembly GCA_964518165.1). Taxonomy (GTDB): domain Archaea; phylum Thermoplasmatota; class E2; order DHVEG-1; family DHVEG-1; genus CAYZTD01. Next base: position 22,375 of record CAZFFN010000013.1, on the reverse strand, counting down.
GATCAATGTGGAAGCAATAAGGTACTTGGGCGTGTATGACATGGGCCAGACAAGGAATGATTATATAAATAAAGTACAAGAATATATTGCAAAAATGAATTTGATTGTAGGGCGTTGTGAGGATTGTAATAACACAACCGAAGATAATCCATGTAATAATTGTTAAACTTAGAGCTATGTTGATAAATAAGTTAGATATACCATATAAGAACCTGTATTCATTCCCTGGTGAATTATCAGAGATAGCAAGAAATTATACTAATTCTATATCAAAACAATTAGATATAAATTTTACTAAAGCTATGAACAATGATGCATTCGGAAATCATATTGCATTTTGTTATTATAAAAAAATACATATGATTAATGCTCTCTTTCTTATAATTAAGTTTATTTATGATGAAAAGGTCAACCAGGTTAAGCTATACAATGAAGGTAAAATAAACTATGTCTATGGTGATCTTTATTACAGGGATAAGTACTGTATAGATAACCTTATCAAGCCATATATGTGTATTGATATTGATATCAAGAAGACATTTAATGATGTAAATTTCGATGGATCTGTTTACATTACCGGTATTGGCCATATGTATATTTCTCCATCAAGTAAAGAACCAATATTCACAATATTTAATTGATATGAAAAATAGAAGTTATTTTTTCTCATCAATGATGGGATCGCTTGGAAGATTATTCAGAACAGGGAATAAACCTGATGAAAAAGCATTCAAGGATTTATTTAGTAGTATATTGTTTTTTAAAGAATCTGGTGATACTGCAAAAGAAAATACTCCGGGACATGCAAAAAAGGAAACTGACCAAAGAGCTAAAAACAGGGATGAAACACATGTTGATGGTCAGACAAGGATTGTTAGTGCGCATCAATTAACTGAGTTAAGTGTAAGAGATAATACTGATGGTACAGTAATTCATGCTTCTAAAACAGACGGAGATCAGGTTGATGGTACAGGAATAGGGATTGAATCCATAGTGCGATCTATTGGGAGTTTATTTCGTAGGAACTATGTTGTGAAGTTGCTTTTTAAAAACAGCTTAGCAATAGATGGGAATAAACTACAGTTAAAAAATGATAGTGATGATCCTGGTGCATCAAAGTATTATGGAACAAATGCAAGTAAGGAAAAGGGATATCATGACTTTATCACAAGACTGATACTTAAAACAAGTTTATCAGATTTAGATTTAGATGTTAACAGCGCAAATGATACTCTTAGTGTAACACCTGTAGGATTCAGTATTGGCGCTAAAGAAGACATCGCAATGATATTTTACAATGGTGTCTACATGCATTATAGTGATGATTATAGTTTTGATGTAGCAAGTGGTGTTATCTACCTTATTCCGGGATGGAAAATTGATTTACTTAATCCTAATAGAGTTGATGTTTTCTTCTATAAAATAATTGATTAATGATTGAACAAAAACAGATACGTGAATTGTTTAATTTACTGAAAAGTAAGTTGAATAAAAATTTTTCTAATGTTGAAAACAGGAAAATTGCAAGAGAAAAGTTAGGATTTCAATCAGTAGAAACATATGATGATTTACCGGTAGATCCTAATGTTGGAGATGTTTATATGGTGAGAGATGCAAGCTCTCAAGAAGATAATTTGGAGGAGGGTGAATGGGCAGAATATGAATGTACGTCTATTGATCCTATAATATGGGTAAAAAAAACAGATAAGTATTCAACAGTAACAGATTTTGGAACATTTTAAATTATAGTACTATGAAAGTGGATATGACAAGAGTTTTAAATCTAGTAGAAAAGTTTACTACTAAAATTGATAAAGACTTTTCTAATTTTAATATCCTTGACAGGAAAAAAGTCAAAGATAAATTAAACATTAAGTCTGTGGATACTTATGAAGATTTACCATCTGAGCCTATTTCTAATGATGTTATCCTGGTATTAGATGCCAAAGGAGATACTATTTCATTAGATGGTAAATGGGCTTTATATTGGTACATAAATGAATCATGGGAAAGAATAATGGATCAAAATATTAGTAAGGTTTATTCCGCATCTGATATTGTTTCTGCTATTAATAATTCAGAGGAATCTATTGATGCAAAGAATCTAGGTATAGACTTGTCTGGGTTTCTTACTGCAGATAACTTAATAAATGATAAAGTCGTTCTCAGCAATTATTTTGAAGCATATACCTTGTCTTATAAATCAAGTAAAGATGAAGCAACAATGACTTCTTTTAATCCTGAGACAGCAGAAAATGATTTGATTATTTATATGCCAGGATTTGATTATATAAACAATGAGCATGGACTATTATATATCAATGGTGTTGCTATTCCTTCAAATACGAATATTTTAGGAGTCGATGATAATCATTTTGGCAAATACCATGTAGAACAAGATACTGAAGGTAAGGTAAAAATAATTGTACACAGAGATAACGATTCACAAGGATTTATAAACTATGAAATATCAAGTAGTGATATTATCGGGTTTATGTATCCTAGAACAAAAACTATATTGTCATGATACCAATACACCGATCAACTAATGTAGAAGTAGGTGTTGTAACACCAGAACAAGGAAGTACTGGCGTTACAATACACCTAGAGAAAAAAATAACTACTAACCCTGTTATATATATGCAAATAGAATCCATGCAAACTTTGCATTATAACATTCATTATGACATGGAAACAGAAAGCTATACATTGTTGTTAGCATCCGGACAAGCTTTTGATAGTAATGATAAAGTGAATTATCTTGTTGTATATTTGTAATTATAGCTTGTGGTTGATTTTATGAACTAGGTTTTTCTTGATCTTCTGTTTTAAGTTTGTAGGAATTTTAAGTGTAGTATTATCAAAATAGGATATGATAAAATCCTTTACTATTTCTTTCTGTGCAATGCTTAGATAATACATATTTGTCGCTCCAGATTCCCTTTTTAATTCCTCTTTAAAATTCTTTATTACTTTATCCGTTGTTTCTAATGAAGTATCAGTCATAGCCAATATATCTTCTTGTGTATATCCTCTTAAATATAGTTCTGTAATCAATGACTTTCTAGACATAATGTTCTATTGTTTAGACTTTTCAATAAATTTATTGATGGCATACATTGTAGTTGTTACACCGGTGTCTGGATCTATTATGTATTTACGTGTTGAGAAATAATTCCTTCCTTTAATTCTACAAAATCGATCAGCAATTTCTCTATCACTGACATGTTTTAATATTTTTGCTATTCTTGTATCATTTTTTACCATGATCTTTTAGTTTTATCATATTTGTAACTAAGGTTTTGAATTATAGTTACCCAATCTAATTGATATTCGATAGCATCAATTAAGTCATGAATAAATTCATTTTTAATTTTTTTATCTGTCAACTTTTCTTTAGATGCTTTTTTATATAATTCATCAACAGATATATTGAGTTTTATTGTAACATTCTTGTTTTTATTTGCCATATTAAAATCCTCTCATTTTAATATAAATATATGATTTAGGAGCATAGATTTTAGCTGCTTTCTCTAAGCTTCCAATGATTGCGTCATCTCTTATAACAACTCCTTCTAATGCGTCCCATAAGGGCTTATTTAGGTTTTCTATTAAATCCGGTTTAGTATGTTTGAATTTAACTATACCATCATTGAATTTATCTTTAAGTTTATTTGGATGAGAGGACAAAAACCTAAAGGCATAAATGATTTCTTCTACATGAGCTACCTTATCAAACATTACAAATCCTTTTGGTAATTGCTCCATGGCCAATAGTTTTATTTTTTTTTCATAATCAATTATATGTTTTGGTTGATAAAATACTTCAAACACATCTCTTGCATTGGTAAACTTGTTTACAAATAGCTTTACATCATTTTTTCTTACCGGACCACCATAAGCTTTGTCATATGATTTATTCTGCTTGTGTCTATACACCATATGCTTCATTGATTGTTTAGAAATAGGGTCTATAGGTTTACCCTTTTTGTCATGAAGATCGTAAAAGAGCAATTCTATTGTATTAAACAGATCTTCATTTTTGGTCTTGTCATAATTATTTATCTCATCAAATTTAAGATAGTTTTTTTCAAATAATTTTTCCATGGGTTCTAAAATTTTATCACTGTTTGATTTTTGTCTTTTCGGTTCTCTTTTCGTTTTTTAACATGATGTTTTATGTCATATCTAAGTGCGCTACAGTTAGTGTAACCTTGCTACCAGTAATTGGATGAAGTTCATAGTTTTTTGCACCACAAACTTCACATTTGTTTCTTGCTCGATAAAAACGAATAAATTTACTACGCAATTTCCAGTCATTACAATATTTAGAATAGTCTATAGGCATTTTATTTCGAGTTTTTTTCGTTATTTAAATACCTTTTGAATTTTGATAAATTGTATTCTTTCTTTTTACCTGTCCCCCAAATCATATAGGATGGCACACCAGGGTATTCTCTGCTTTCAATTTTTTGTTTGATATCAGAAGCTTTCTTTTCTGATACATTTAAACTTTTAGCAATTTCTTTTAGTGTTTTCATAATACTTTCTTAAGATAGTCTTTAACTGTTTTGTCAACGTCTTTTTTTCGATCTATTAATATGGTTGCCTTTATTTCTTTTATGTAAACACTTCTAAGGTTCTTTTTCTCTTCTTCTTTCTTTATCTTATCAAGAAGTGCTTTAATTTTAGGTTTTTCATGTGCTGAAACATTACGTCTAATATCATCTTTGAATTTAGTGTAATCTTTTACACCAGTAATCTTTTTTTTCCTGTATGCCATAGTTATTCGTTGTTGTTAATATCTAATTCTTGTTGGCCACTTTGTTTTACTCCAAATAAGAATTCATAGACTTCAATATTGATATTGTCAATAATATCTGTAATATGAGCTTCTGTTTTCTTATTTATATCTACAAGCTCTTTGATATCATATCCAGGAGTACTAACACCTATTGGCCTTGCATCCTTGCAAAACATTACTCCGGTAAAGTTAATGATTTCTACATCATCTTCTTTTTTTTTTATAGAAAATCCTTTAACTTCTAAGTCTTCTGAATTAATACTTGAATTTAAACAATTATGGAAGTACTCATGAAGATCATTTACTCTATCTTTTAGGTCTTCATGAATGATTTTGTTTTTAGGTGGTGTTACCTTATGAGAAATATATTTTTCATCTTGGTAAACAGCTTCTTTTAAGTTTCCATTTGAAATCTTTAAGCTTTTAACTTTAAAATGTTCTTTTTTCATGGCAAATAATTTAATAAGGACTAGCCTTAAGACTAGTCCTTGTATTTAGTTGACTAAAATTAATTGGATTCATCAGTGGATGGGTTTTACGCTCTATTTTATAAGGTTCCCTACTTCTTCTTCAAATATTTGATTAAGCTCGATATTACCTTCAATAATGTTTGGCATATCAGTATATGAAGGGCGATGAAATTCTGTGGCATTTGCATAAATGTCATACAAGTTAACAGGCTTTTCATACTTGTTTTCTTGGGGATTGTAAGCTACAGAGTTGTACTTGTCAATAATAGACCCAATTTGTGCTTCTTTTAGAAACGGAGAGCTAAAAGATCTACTAATATCACTTAATGATTTGCGCATATATAAAGCACCAACCAATCTTTTGAAGTCCTCGAAATTAACATCGTAATTTTTGAGGCTTTCAAGGAAATTCATTCCTCTTTCAAAATGAGTATCTGGTCTACGAAACCACTCATCTATTAAAGCAAACATATGATCAAGGTTTTCTACTTGATTTTTTCCATAAGTGCTAACATAATGTTCAGCACCCATAATACATAAGTTTTTACAAATTTTAACCTGAGGACCTAATGCTATTTGCACACCTCCTTGATGATATATCATTGCTGCAGAGAAAATATATTCATCAGTTTCATGAGATTTCATAATAATGTCAGCAAACACCCTTCTTAACAATAGTGATTTGTGATCGTTTTCACCATGTTTATCTGCAAGACCAGGGATTTGACTAACCCCAGGTGCATACTTGTTATTGTTGTTTACGGCTTCAATCCGGTTTATTTCTGGTTTTAGATTTGCTGCATTAGCAATATCCATGATTCTCTCAATGAATGAGAAATGCATTAAGCCATTGAATGGTTTTCCTGTAATGTTTGATTCATTTACAGTTTCTCTTAGCGTTTCAAATTCTAATTCAGCTAATTTGTCTTTTTCACTAAAACTGATTTGCATAATTTTTGTTTTTTAAAATGGGTTAAGTAATATTATTTTCATGAAAAGCTGTACAATAGCCGTTCTTGTTGCTTGTTAGTTTAGCAATAGGACAACCTTTGCATAGATCAGCACTAGGATACGGTTGGTATCCAGAAGATTTTATTTGTTCCAGATGGGCTAATGTTTTTCTTATCCTTTCTTTTAATGTTTGTGTTCTATCATCTTGGAAAGGATTCTTATAGTTTTTCAAGGTTCGAATAACCGGTTTAAATCCATTATCTGAATCAGTACTATTGTATGAAAAGACAAGATTAACAAAAGTTATTTTCTCTTGTCTGATCATTTCTAAGATAACATCAGTGAATATTCGGTCATATCCTACATTTTTGTCAAATAAAGGATCCATTTTCTTATTGAAGTCTATGTCAATATCCGTCAATAATCGTAGATAAAGATCAGATTGTAAGTGATCCATTTTTGAAGGATCTCCCCATTTAGGACCAAAGGTGCTATGTATATTAGATGTAAATTTAACATCTACTATAGCAAGTTTAGGTTCATTTCCATCTATGAAAGTAATTGTAGGGAAATGGTCATAAATTCCGCGTAGTATAATATTGTTTTCTTTGTCATATTTATATACCGGTATCTGAGTATTGTAGAAAGGAATTATCATAGTGCTAAAAAGTTGCCTATAAATACGAGGAAAATGAACTCTTGCTTGCTCTTCGATTCGTCTTTGTGTAACACGTTTTTTGCCTGTTTTTTTATGCTTAGGAAGGTCTGTAACATTTTCATAAGCACCAGCACCAAGAATTAAATATTCACCATAAGAACCATAATCAAATACTTCTTTTTCAAGTTTGAAGTCTTTCTTAAGATAAAGATGATAAATCTGTCTGGGGCAATAATCTTTTACATTGCCCCATTGATCAGTTATCTGTTTTATTAATGTACTCGATAAAATAAATTTATCATCATTATTTGTTATAAAAGGCCCTTTTGATGTTAACTCAATATATGGATTGGATAAATCATCAGGAGCAACATTTACATTTGTAGTTGAATCATTATGACTTGATAAAATATCATCAAACTTATTAGATTTTATAGTATCATCTAATATTTCACCTGTTTCCGGATCAAATGATTCTAATGGAGTAATTGATGGTTCTTTTTTCTTAAAATCATCTGGGATATTTATTTTACTTAACTTGTCTTTATCAGAAGATGTAGATGATTGATCAGATGATTTGGTGTTATCATCTGTTTCTTTATCTTTATTATTATTATCACCTTCTAATTTTTCAAGTCGTTCTAGCTCTTCCAGTATTCCCATAATTGATTGTTTTATATGGCTTCAACTTCTGCTAAAAGTGTTTTTGCATTATTGATAACCTTTGATAATTCATCCATTTTGCCAAAAATATAATTATTAATCAATGTATACTCATAAGCTTTGGCTCTAAGCTCCATATAATAATAATCATTTTCATTTTTATATGTTTTGTCACTGGGATCATACCCTGTAATAAACTTGTATATGGCATCATAAGATGTCATGTAGTTTTTAAAGGTAAGGTCTTCTTTGTTTTCTATTACTTTACCGGTATTGTCTTTGTTTGGTATTTCGGAGAAGTAAATTATAGTAAGGTCGATAAGATTAAAAACAAGTGCTTTAACACGCTTTTTGTTTAAGTCCGGGTTTACGTACTTCTTTTTGGAGAAGTCTTGTTTTACTGAAATCTGATAGTACCAGTGTCCTTTTGTGCTTATTACATCAGTAAGATCATAGTTAATAGTTTCTCCTACTGACATAATTGAATCACTGTCTTTACCTTTGGAGTGATAAACATATTCTTCATCAGCTCCTTCAATTTTTACATTCCATGCTTTCATCAAAGCTCCGGCAACTTTGTTTTCATAGTCTTGTTTTTCGTTTCTGTTTATAGAAACTACTTTACCGGATTCGTTTGTTTTGATCTTTTTTCTTTCTACTGCCATTTGTGCTTTATTTTAATGTTTCAAAATTTGTTTGGTCTATACCTATAACTTTAATGTCATCTGTCTTTTCTCTCACTACTTCATCCATAAACATTTTATATCCTGTCTGCTCTAATAGATCATTAAGGATTTTTAAGCTTTTAGCATCAAAGTCATGTGCTTCTCCCATAACTATGATAGGAGCATTGTTATAGTAAATAAGAATAAGTGCGGCCATGATTTTCATCTCTGCTCTTGATTGATTAGAAGTATCAATAAGCATATCATTAATATAAATATCATCTTCTTCAATGTAAATGTTAAATGGAAGGTCTACCTGGCTAAATAATGAAGAGAGCTTGCTCCTTGCTTCTGTAAGTTTGTTTTCAGCTTCAATTTTTTCCTGAATGGCTTTTGATTTTTCTTCTTTCCAGTGAAAATATTCTTTTTCATTTCTTTCTTCTTCTTCTATTCGTTTGACGAACTTTTCTCCTTTTTCTAATCTTTCTTCATCTTCTTCTGTCCATTCAGTTTCAATATTAACTTCTTCTTGTAGTTTCTTTTCTTCTTTTTGAAGCAATTGTTTTTCTTTCTTCATTGTAGAAATACCAGTTTTAGTAGCTAGTATTTGTTCTTCTTTGGCTTTTCTTTTCTCTTGTAACTTTGCTATTTGATCATCTATTTCTTCTATGTCACTTTTAAATGTTTCAATAGCTTGTTTGTTTTCGGAAATTTTATAGTCGTAAAAAGTTATTTTTGTTGAAATTTCAGAAAGTTGAGCTTTTGACTCTTTTATGACTTCTGATTCTTCTAAATACTTTTCTTTCTTGTTTTTTAACTCACCATAAGCATCCAGTATTTTTTGTTTGTTGTCTATAATTTTGTTATCTGGTTTTTTTGGTTCATTATATTTAAAGCTTTCTGCTTTTTCGTTAGCATCTTTTCTTTGTAAAAACAAAGATCCAGTCCTGGTATCTGTTATGTCTTTCAAATGCTTTATCTGCTCATATTTTTCCGGATCAATTTTTTCTATGATTTTTTCTATGAGTTTGATTATTTCTCTTCTTCCAGGAGCACTTTGAGCTTTGAAGAATATTTCTTCAGCAGTCATATCAGATACTTGGAAAAATTCGCGTATCTTTTTTACTGATGATACTTTATCACCTGTTTGTTCATTGATAAAGTAAAACTTGTTGTTTCCTTTATCATTAAAGATCCAGTTAAAAGTATAAGTATTGTTATTTGGCCCTGGGAATCCATGTATTGTTACTGAACCATCTTTTTCAATAGAATCAAAGCTAAGTGGTGTAGCAGATTTAGAACGTGCATTGTAGAGGCTAATAATTGCATCTAATATGCTTGTTTTGCCTTGCTTGTTGTTTCCTATAAATAAGTAAATATTGTATTCAGGATCTAACTCAAATGTTTTTGTTCCTACAGCTTTGTAGTTTTTGAAAACCATTTTAATGTCTTGTGGGTTTTCTTGGAAGGAATTTTTGTGATCTTTTTGCATGATTTTTGTTTTTAGATCAGATAGTAAATTGATTGCTTTGGTAAATAATTAAAATGGAAGAGGAATATCTACGTCTTTTAAAAACTCATTGTATAAGTTTTCATATTTTTTGAAGAACGCTTTTCCATAAATAACAATGAAAAGAAAATATTCTAACTTGTATTCTTTTTTTTCATAATATTCTTCAATAGTCATATTTTCATTTTCTGTAAGTAATCCATATATTGTTTTGTATTGTTTAAGTTTATCATACAAGTCATCAGTAAACTTACTGTTATTGGCTATCATATTAAAGAACATTTGTTTTATACTGTCTGTTATTGAAGGATCTTTGATTCGATTAAGAATAACATCTACTTGATGCTCTAAATCGATAGATTTTAGGCTTACCTCATCAAGGTTATTTACGAATAATTCTTTTTCTACTGTAACACTGTTAATGTTTTTGTTTTTTGTGATCTTTACATTTACTTTTTCCATAGCAATTTGTTTTACTGTTTTTTGAAATAAAATGGTTCGAAAATATTGTATTCAAGAGACATGAAAAACTTTATGTTTCCTAAACTTCCTCCTCTATTTTTCGGGATTGAAACCAGGAATAATCTTTTTAGAATGTCAGATGCATAACTATACCTTATTACTAAATCATTGAATTGTCCAGGATTGTGTGTAAGTAAAAGTTGAGTACTTATTTCTCTGTATTTGCCAGATCCTTTGACATTTTTTTCTGTAGGCACATATGCATTATTCAAGTTAGACTTATCTAATTGTTCATCTGAATAATGATGTATAAGGATGATAATTACATTATCTTTATTTAAATACTTATCATGCATATCCCCTACAGCTTCACCAATTATAATATCTCGATCAAGTTGAGTACGTCTGGTATCAGATAATTTATTCAAGTTGTCAACAATTAGTACTTTGAGTTTTGATTTCTCTTTCTTGTTTACAAACACTTCAAACTCTTTCTCTATATCTCTAATAAATTTTCTGTTAGTATGCCATTCAATAGGAAAATTCTTTATTTTTTCATAAGCATCTACAATTCTTTGTATATCACTTTCTGATAGTACTCTATCTGATTTAGATTGAAGATCATCATCAGTCAGTAATGTCAACATTGATATAAATGCTCTTTGGCTTTTGTTTTTACCATCTTCTAATGCATACCATGAGACTTCTATGTCATCAGGATTATTTGTAAGTAGTTTATACATCAAATAAGAAAGAAACTTTGTTTTACCGGATCCAGACTTACCAGCTATGATCATTACATTTTCCCCAGATATCTTTAATAGATCATCAATGCCATCTATATTTGTTCTGTAATAAGGCTTTATATTCCTTTTAGATTTATTTATGATATCTTTTAAGCTTTCATCTGCTGCATTCTGTTGGTCTGTTACTGTTTCATCATTATTTTGTTCATATAGCTTATTTAGCTTGTTTATTGTAGTTTCAATATTCTTTTTAATGTCTTCTTCATTATAAGCAAGGCGACTGCTATTAGTTGTTATTCTTATTATTTCTCGTTGAGTGTATTTTTGAAATATATGTTTACAGTGTGTTATTGCTGTTTTTATCTTTTTAACTGTATACTTTTTTATTTCAGAAATATATGCAGGGCCTCCTACTTCATCAAGAATGTTTTGTTGTTTGCATTCATTGATTATAGATAAAAGATTTAATGTATCATTAAGATAAAGTTGATGAAATATCTTAAATAGTTTTTGATGTGATTCACTATAAAAGAATTCTGGCTTTAAAATATTGAACAGTGCATCTTGATACATTTTGTCCAGGTTAATTAGATATCCTAAAACATTTTTCTCAATGTTTATGTCATGAGGAGGAATTTTTGCGTATTCATTGAAATCAGGTTTTCTAACATTACTCATTGAGGTTTAATTTTTTTAAGAAGTTATTTAATTCAATCCTTAGCTCTTCTATAGATTTATTACCAAACAAAAGAACATCTCTAGTATTCTTTCTTATCTTAAATCTATTTTGAAATTTACCAAGTTGTAAGAACCTTGATATATTCATTTTCCCTTCTTCTTTTTTGATATACTTGTCTTCACGATCTTGATAGGTAATATCCCACCATTCGTTGTATTCTTTAAAGGCAAAAACAATATCTTCAAATGTCCATTTTTTATTCGTAAAAGGATTAAGAGAATCTTCTTCATCTAATTTTTCAAGAATGGATTTAAGAAGTTCATAGGTCATTGTGAAATCACCAGATGGATAAATATTCCAGAGTTTTTCAATAAACTCTTCTTTATCAGGAATTCTAATCATATTTTTGTTTTTTTAGAATGTAAATATAAGAAAGACAGATTAAACTACACAAAGATTATTATCTTAATTCTTAATATCCCCAAATGTATTCACCAAATGATGTTTTGTATATTGCTGCATCTTCTAATGGTTGCCATTTTCTAAGACCAATTGACCAAAAAGCTAAATACATGGTATCATCAAATGGAAATTTAGGAACTGTATAGTTTTTAATGAATTCCAAATATGGTTCTTTAGATGTATTTTGAGATCCATAGACAAATCTGAATACATCACCTTTTTGTGTAATAATATGATCACCTTGTTCACATTGTGGAGCGTAAAACCAATTCATCGCTTTAGCGTGGTGGATGGTTCACTGCCTCTTTGTTTTAGTCTATAAAAGTATAGATCATTTACTTGCCTCTTTGTTTTAGTCTATAGAAGTATAGACCATTTACTGATTCAATTAATTCTAATATGAAATTGATATTTGGTATTTGAAGGATGTCCCCAAAAGTACCATTATCAAAAATGTTATGATGTTTTCTACATGCTAATATTATATTCCATTGTTCTGTTTCATATTCCGGAAATAGAGAAATAGGAAAAATATGAGCTGCATCTACACCGGTTTCTTTATTACAAAAGAAACAACGATTTCCATTAGATTGTATTAAATGAGATTTCATTGAAGCTATTTTAGCTTTTTTAAGCGACTTTTTCTTGGAAAAGGTACGTATGGGTGTTTTAGGTCTAGATCTTTTAATAGACGTGCTAGATGAGTCCTTGGTTTTATAATATAAATATTTATGCATGTTACAATAACCATGAGTAAATACAGGATTATTGCATCCTTTTACTTTGCATTTTTTAGCCATTTATTAGTCACCCCATTTTTCTAAAATTAGTTGAGCTATTGAGTTTGCTTTTTCTTTAATGGTTTTACCGGGAATTTTTTTATAGATTTCAAATTCTAATTCATGATTGACATATTTATTTATAGTATCTTTATGAAATGGGTTTAGTATATTAGTTGAGCTAATCGTTCTGTATTCTTTTTCTTTTTGTTTCTTCAATATTTTTTCTGTTTCTGGGAAAAATAGATTAGCAGTACTTTCATTTGGTGTAGTTATTTTAGAAGAAGGACGTTTCCAGAGGAATTCCCCTATTCCACTTGAAATTAAATTAGACGTAAATAAACAGTCATACACACAAATAATATCATAGCTATTCTCGTGTCTATTTATTGTCAATAAATCTTCTGTATATCTATCTCCAATTAAAAATTCTGTCTCTTTTAATTTTACAAAAACATATTCTTGATGTCCATATGCTTCTGTTTGAACATCCTTTAGTACTCTATACAAGTTTTCATTTCGGATTTGTATAGTCATACCTGTTTTTAAATCTGATTTTTTCATAGTCATATTGTTTTGTTGGGCATAATACTACAAAAACTACGCAGTTGTTTTTCAAAATTTTTGATGTCTCTTTTGTATGCTTGTTTACACTTTTTACAGGTGCAATCTTTCCAATTATATACGAAATTATCCATGCATTTTTCAGACGGACTATCCATGTCGGTTATTCCACACCAGGTTCTAAAGCTGTCGTCTGGTTCGAAGAATGAATAGTTTAGTACAATCATGTGTCGTTTCATTTTTTGCTGTTTTTTTGTTCTTCCAAATATTTTTATGAAAATTGTGTTATTTAAAATGGTTTTAAATTAAACTCGACCATATATCATAGTCATTAGTGGTAATGCTAAAAACCGCACCTCCGACAAGCAATCTCATAATAATTAGCTTCCTTTTCAATACCGATAAATTTGCGGTTAAGTTCTTTGGCTGCTAAACAAAATGTTCCGCTTCCCATTGTGTTGTCTAATACCATATCGTTTTCGTTTGAATGTGTTTCTATAAAGTATTTTGCCATTTGTAAAGGTTTTTGAGTTGGGTGCAAACCACGCTCTACATTAAAATATTGTACCGTTTGTGGCAATCTTTTTTCATTGTAGTTAGTAAATATTATATTCGTTTGTCCATAAACAGCGTCATCTTTTATAATACCGCCTTTCACTCTTGCACTCAATACTCTTTTTCTTCCACTTTCAGATCTTTCTTCTAAAATAGGGTTATAAGTTGCTTTACCTTTACAAAAAACCAAAATACTTTCGTGTTGTTTCATTGGTTGTATTTTAGCATTTAATGGATTTCCACCTTTGTTTTTATGCCATATCCATTCATACTTAAATAACTTTGGATTACTCATTACAACAGCACTCGTAAATGGCTGGGATGCGGTTAATAATATTACTCCATTATCTGTTATAATCCTTTCGTATTCCTTCCAAAGTTTATCAAAGGGTAAAACACTATCCCACTTGCATTGTGTTGTTCCATAAGGTAAATCTGCAAAAATAAGTTGAACCGATTTATCAGGCATCAAAGGCATAATATCTAAGCAATCGCCTTGAAATAAAGCATTACCGCTAACATCGGCTGTATGCAATAGCGGTTTCGGTGCGTTTTTTAACATTTGTTCTATTATCATATTTTATCTGTATTTTGAAAATTTGTACTATTTAATCAGGCACTTGTTATTAAGTCACTTATCACTCATTGTATGTATATCAACCTGTCGTCCTTTATTGTCAGTCTAAACGGCAGGTAACACCTTATCAATGTCTTTTTTGGGTATATAACCAACCTTTTCTTTTGCACAAAACTCTGTAATTTCTAATGAGCATATTGTTAATATTTCACCGTCTTTTTTCATTCTCACTTTATCACCTAGTCTCAAATAATTACGAGAAACAGGTGTTAATGCCGTATCATAATCCATTTGGGTGTCGGTGCTATTTTGGTACTTTGTTTCTTTTTTCATGGTTACATTGTTTTGTTGTAACAAAGGTTCTTTTATACAGTCGTAATAGGCAACCCTAAGAAGGGCGTTTGTAAAAGGTTAGCTTATCAGACTTTTCGTTAAGGTCGCTTACAATGTGGTATTCTTGACCATCAATAGTAAATGAAGTTAAGTAGCAATATTGTTTGTTATAGTTTGAAATGCGACCCATTGAAACTACTTCTTGAGCTAACCTTAAAAAATCTACCATAGGCAAATCGGTTCGGTTTTCAAGAATGAGTTTAGAAGGACAGCCTATAACAGCACCTATACCCAATTGGGTGTTTTCGTTTGTAATTGATGTTTCGTGTTCCATTTGAAATTTATTATATTTTTCATATGGTTATTTTATTCGATATCCATATCCAAGTATTTTTGTATCTGGATAATATATAACAATAATTTGTGAAGTTACTTCATCATTTCCTACAGCATATATGCAATTATAATAAATATCGCCATCATTATTATTTTTTCTAGTCCATGTTGTTTTTTGAGTGATATTACTGTATTCATCTACAATACTATTAAATGTCATTTTTATAAGTACAAGATTATAGTATGAGTCAAGTTGATAAAGATAAACCATTGTTTCATTATCTTGAATAATTTCTGTTCCACTATCAAACATGACTGCATCTAAATCTTGTGCAGAAAGCAAGATAAACTGTTCTGCATATCGATCCTCTAATGATTCTTGACCGATTGTTGTTGTTGTAAATCCGAGTGCAAATACGAATAAAAGGATTAAATTTTTCATGGGTTTAAATTTTTTGTGATTAATTAAAGGAAGTAAAACAGCCAGAAGATTTTTTGACTGTTTTACTTTGAATTTGTATTTTATTGCTTGTTAACGCAAAAAGCTTTCAATATCATCTTTTTTGTTTGCAGATGATATTTTCGGTTCTAAAATGGCATTGATAGTAGTAACCGCTAAGTCGTCAGGTGTTATCTTTGACCAGGTTCTACGAGGTTCATACTCTTTTATTTCAATAGTACATCCTGCAACCGGAACAATTTTTATGGTATCACCAATTTCAAAATTGGGATCAGGAATTACAAAGAAAGTCCTTTCAGGTAATTTTCTTGATTCACTGTCAATACCTTTTCCTATATAGAATGTATTCTGTTCTCTATCTTGAATTTCTTCAAGTTCGGATTGGGTGAAATTTGGTGGAATAATAAGTACATAATTCGGATCGTGATTCACAATCAGATCAGGATCATAAGCTCCTCCTGAATATTTTACTATCTCTACCTTGTTTTTCTTGAGGATGCTGTTAATTGCTACTACAAGGTCTGGGTTGGACTGATAGCTTTTCCCTAAATAGATTTTCATGAGAAATAATTTTAGTTTTTATTAAATACTTTGAATTTTGTTATCTATTTCTTCTATTTTTTCTAAGACACTTATTATTTCATCATCATTGATATTGTTGAGTTTTTGAGTAAGTATCTTTCTTTGTTGTAGAAGTTTTTGTTTATATGTTATATCGATAAGATAATTTAATTGATATAGTATGTCATCTTCATCTGCATCAATCATAGATATGGTATAGTTATATTCAGATATGACAGTATCTAATTCATTATTAGATATAGCTTTCTCAAAGTCTTTATATCTATCAGGAAACTCAATATTTTTAGCTTTCTCGATCAATGTTTGATTAGATGGATTACTTACTATAAGAGCAATTATTTTGAGGTAATCATCACTAATAGCATTAGTATTATTCTGTACAGTGCTTGTTCTTTTGAATTTTTGTCCATATAGTTTACGCAATAAAGAGTATATGTCATCAATATTAGTATCGGTAATCTGAGCGATTTCTTTAATGATTTCTCCTCTAACAATAGGATCATCATTATACTTAATAGCTTCGAGTACATTATTAATATATTCTTGTTTTTGAGATAATATATTAAGATCATATACTTTTGATAATGCTTGTAAACCATTTTGTTTGTTTTCGATTAGTTGGATTAATTTTTCAGGATTTGTACTCACAAATGTGTCTGGATCTTCATTTTTAGGAAGGCTAATAACATAGGGAAAAACATTATAAGAATAGGTAGTAAGGATTGATCTAAGTACAGCTTTTAAGCCTGCTTCATCACCATCTAATAGGAAATACAAGTTAGAGGTATAATTCTTAAGAAGCTTAATTTGATGTTGTGTTAGGGAAGTCCCACTAAGTCCTATAACATTTTTGTATCCATTTTCATGTAATCGCATACAATCAGTTTGACCTTCAACAGTGATTGCATAGCCTATTTTTTTTATATAGCCTTTAGCTCTATTAAGGTTATAAATAACCTTACTCTTATCATATAAGCTTGTATCTGGCCCATTAATGTATTTAGCTTGTTTCTTATCATCTTCAATAATACGTCCGGTAAAAGAGACTATTTGGCCTAATGTATTTTCAATAGGAAACATAACCCGGTTTCTAAATCGATCATAATAGTTAACATGATCTTTTTTGATAACGAGTCCAGATTTGACTATATCTTCTTTCTTATATCCTTGTTTAAGGGCATAAGTAAGAAATTTATTATAAGAGCTAGGTGAGAATCCTACATTAAATTCATCAATAGTACTTTGTTTAAAGTTTCTATTTAAAAGATATTGTTCACCTTTTTTGTTGAATTTAAAATAAGACATAGCAAGCTTAAGTATTGCACTTTCGCTTTTAGAGAGTTCATTATGTTCTATTATGCCGAGAGAATACTTATCATCAAGCATAATAGCTGCTTCTTTAGGGCTTATATTTTCGTGTTTAGCAATAAATGTAATAACATTGCCAGCAACGCCACACCCAAAGCATTTGAATATTTGTTTCTCTTTGGATACAGTAAACGATGGTGTTTTTTCATCATGAAAAGGGCATAAACTTTTATATACGGAGCCTTTTTTCTTGATGCTAACGTATTGTGATATAACGTCAACTATATCCAAAGAGCTAACAATTTTATTAAAATCTATCATACAAGTTCGGTTTGCTTTTTTCTTAACTTGTGTATCTTATTATTTATATAAACCGAAAAGCTATATTTTGAATAAGGAAACCTAGTTGTTTTAAACAGGCCAGTTTTAAGTAGTTCAGATACACAATTATTGTAAATATCAATATAATCATGTCCATGTCCTTGTATAAACACCATGTAATGGTATTCATTTGGTAAAGTAATAACCAGGGACTCTACTTTTAGTTTATCTTTAATAAGACTCCTAATAAGTTTTTCATTATTATTTTTCATGTAATATCGATTTAGTATTCTATGGAAATAATTCCATAAGAAAACTTTTTTAGCTTTTTATGCCTACCATCGTGGATATTGAAACGATCAGTAAGACATAGCTCAATAGTGAAATCAATATTTTCTCGATTATTATGATCATCTTCAACAATGTATCTGTAATTGTCTTTATAGACAAAAACCCTTTTATGGGTTTTAGGGTTAACAATACATGTTTGTTTCCTGTATGGGTCGTAAAAGATACGATAACCCATTTTTTTTGCATATGACCTAAGAGAAGTGAGGTCATATTTTGTTAATTTTGTAGTCAACATATATTTTTATTTTTATTTATGAATATTAATCATATAAATATTGCTAAACAAATCCAAAAAGAACTAAAAGACGAAGGTATAAATATTTCTCAATATACCATTCGAAGGGTTTTACTATCATTTATAAATAATACTGTAAAGTACATGAAATCACATTATATCATAGACTGGATTTATTTTCAATTTCAATATGACATAAGAAGTTTAAGAAGAAATATAGATAGAAACCCGGACAAATATAAGACAAAATATTTTGATTAGTATTTTGTTTATGTATTCTTCTTTTTGATTTCGTTCTTGTATTTATTAACCATATTGTTTAAAGTAATTATTTGAAGATGTAATAGATCATACCTATATTTAAGGCTAAGAAGTTTCTTTTTCGTTATTATATTGTCATAAATAACAACAGATGACAAGATAATAGCAAAAACTAATAGGATGATAGCAATAAAGAATAATGTTTTCATACTGTTTTTATATAATATATTAATATACTAAAAATTTAAGGTGTAAATAAGATATTACAATACCAAGGATAAAACCAACTATAAATCCAACAACTCTATTATTTTGATTGTTATTCCAAAACATAGAATTCTGAAAATAAGAAGAAATAGCATTAATTTTTAATGCCTTCAATATCTTTTCTTTAGTAGCTTCTTCTTTTATTTCATTAAGAAGATGTCTTGCTGTACCTATTTGGTCTCCTATAAAATCAGGAGCTTGAATTTCAGCAGACAATAGCATTTCATCTAATTTTTTAAACTTGTTTTTCATACTTTTCATAATGTTTTGGTTTTCAAATTCATTAAGTGCTTTTAAATCACATTTCACGTCTTCCATATTTTTGGGTTGGTGAATATAATGCTTATTAAACTATATTGCAACACATATAATATGTTGTTTCATAGTATTTTATTTAAAAAACCATATTTCTGGTGTCAGGAAAATGGTTATCATTATTATATTGAGTTATAATTTTTATTAGTTATTATGATATGATCGAATAGCTTGATATTCATAAGCTTTAATATCTCTTCTACTTTTTTAGTAGTTGAAATATCAGACTTACTAGCAACTAAGTTACCACTAGGGTGATTATGTACTAATATGGCAGCTTCTGCCAATGACTTAACACAATAGAGTGCTACTAGTTTAATATCAATGATAGATGCATTGGTAGCACCTTGTGATATTTTAACGTAGTTTATAATAACATTAGCTCTATTGAGTAAGATAAGAAATACAGATTCATAGATATCTATATCTTCTTTGTACAGATTATCTTTAGCATATTCATATACGTCTGTTGGGGTCGTAATTTTCATACTATTAATAAAGACACCAGAAGGCTCTTTTATTATTTTAAGCTCATCTATTTGTCTTAATTCATATTTCATATCAATTCTTTTATTTGTTATAAACACTAGTTTTTACTTAATATCGATATCTATTTGAAGCCCTATATAGCTCCGCGCACCAAATAACACACAACAATAAATTATTCACAGCTATATAAATTAATTGTACGTACACTACAGCGCGCATATGATATTATACTAAACATTATATACACTATACTACTATACACTATCCCAATCCTATCTTACACGTAGCCTTGCAGTCAAACGCTTGTAAGCCGCGTGTATGAAGGGATACAGAGGTTTTAAAGTGTCTCAAAAAATGCCTCTTCTATTGCATCAAAGTGGTATTTATCGATCTCTTCAGGCATAAAATCGACTACCAAAGCATTTCCTGATACAATGAGGTCATTTACCTCATTTTCTGTGTAAGAAAACCCTAATTGGTCTTCATATCCCTTGCCTATAGGGCTTTTGATTAGTCTTAATGTTATCATTGTATTTTATTTTTATATTGTTGATTTCGATGAATGCGCAAAATATGTCGACAAAGCATAAAATATTAATATCTTGATACTCAGGACAAATGTCTCAAATATCCCGGGGTTTTACCCGAGTTTGCATTTTCGACTAAATGCGCTATTATTTCGATTAAATAATTTGGAGTATAACCTTACCTACCATGATGGATAGGTATATTGCAGACATTATTAGAAGTCCATTAAGAACTTTGTCTACAGTAGTAGATAAATCTATAGAACACGTACTGGACGAGTGTTCCATGGCTTCAGATATCGTCTTATACGCTCGTTTATTGAGCTTATAAAACTTCTCATTATACCGAAGATACTTACACCCTCGATAATCTATAAGTGTCACTTTATCAATATATATAGTCATATTTCATAGTGTTTAAAGGCCCTGAGAATTGCGTATAGAAAAAAACCAGTACAGTTGTACTGTATACATAATTCTGAGGGCCTTAAAGTGTGAAAGAGGTGTTAAATATCCTCCTCTTTTTCGAATAACCACTTGAGTGGAAATCCAGCGTCTCTCCACTCTGCTAATATTCTATTGTAGTGAACGTCATGCCTTAGATAGGCATAACGAATTTCACCTGTTTTGTCCTTATCTGCTTTTGTCCTCATATAGACATACTCATTCAGTGCATTTGGTGGCACTGATACAATGAGGTGATTTGTTGTTTCAAATAACCCGGATTCACGGGCCATTTTTTCATCTATGACTATAGATGGGTCTTTTTGTAGATAAGGCATTGTTTTACCATCTATTCTCTCAAGAGGAAATTTTGGCAAATTCTTAAGCGATCGTGTTCTATCGTTATTTTTTTCATAACTATTTTATTTTTATGTGTTTTACACCTAAAACTATCTAACTTTGGCTTAATGCGTAGTTTGATAGAAACTCGGTGCCCTCAACATCTTGGGAAGAGTTGAGTTTTTTGGAACAATAATAGAGTAAAACCTCCTGCTTTTATTGCGCAATTATTGCAGGTATAACTCTGTTCATTTGTTACCATATAGACAAGAATCAGGACAGTCTATATTATGTTAATAAGCATCAGCTTATTAACAATGGCACTCTATTATTGCATTTTACACCTAAAACTTTGATATAATCAAGAGTACACTTGTCATATTTCTAAGCGCAGAATTGAACTGCCTTATACCAAGCATACTTAGGTATTGTCCCTGTGGTGGAATTTCATATCCACATCCTTCCACAATTTGTGGGTGCTCAATGAAGAGTGAGCTACACAGGTATATTTATACTCTTATATAATACTTATATACCAATTGCTATATAGGTTTGCCAGACCACAATAGTATATTTTCTTAATTTCGAGTTAAACCCAGTTGAGTTTTTTTTCTCATAAATATACAAGCTCATACATACATACGAGCTCATACATACAACGGCGCCATCATACGCTGAGTGGCGCCAAAACTTTTTTTAAAAAAAAAGACCGAGCCCGAAGGCCCGGTCATTAGGCTACTTGAGTGCGATGGAGGCATTGCCCTCATCATTACTTAGTAACCAATTTTTGATGTTTTCTGTATTAACAGTAACATCTTCTCCTTTAGTAAATATGGGAAAGGAGGTCTCTGCCGACAGCCGATCAAAGGCTGTCAGGGTACCCATGGCAAATACCACGGGCGTGTCGACTTCTTGTATTTCAACAAGAAGCCAGGGGTTCCCTTTACGGGAAGTTCCCTTGCCTATTACGTCAAAGGCACGCCCCTCAAAGTCGGGGACGTCCCTTAGCAAAGCCTTTATGTTGGCTTTGCCCCTTTCCCATTGCTCTAATGGGATAGCAATTTTATTCATAATTTTTGTTTTTTTGGTTAATAATTTGTTTTGATTCTCCAAAGGTACGGGGGGTTATAAGAGGATACCTTTGACATTTAGGTTGACAACATTTTCGTCATAAGGGGTGTTACGTTAGGGGGTTGTGTTACGGTGGTGTTGTATTACGCAGATTAGGTGTAGGGGTGTATTAGAGTACGGTTGGGATGAGA
>CAZFFN010000012.1:0-6051 GCA_964518165.1 uncultured Thermoplasmatales archaeon | reverse complement strand
AAAACTTTTTCCTAATTTTTTTTTTTGCAACTTTGTATTGCTATAGTTGAACACTATGTTATATAGGATCAATAGGATTGTATTTTTCAGACAGGCTCTAGAAATAATTTTTTAGAAATGATTAATTAATTGGTAACTGTTATCTATAACTAGATTTGAGGAGTAGTTATGCCTAATAATTGTGAAAAATGTGGTGCACCTTTAAAAGAGGGCGCTAAATTTTGTACTAGTTGCGGTGCAAAAGTTGCTAATTTTCTAAATTCGCCACAAAATGAAATTAATCAAGCAAATAATATGCAGAACGTAAATAGATAACCAGCTCAAAATTTTCAAAACACACAGATGCCTTCAGGACAACCAAAAAAATCAAATATGAAATTATTTGGAATTATCGCTGCTGTAATTGCAGTAGTTGTAGTAATTGCTGTAGTTTTAATTATGGTTTTAGGTAGCGGGGGATTTGATTCAGATGAAGAAAATTTTGTAGGAACTTGGGAATATTCAATAATGGAAATGAGTGTAGAATATAAGTTTAATTCAGATAATACACTAGAGATTGGTTCTATGGGTTATACTTCTGAAGCAGGAACTTGGAAGGTTGAGAATGGAAAACTTGTTCTATCAATGGATAGTGGTATGGGCCAAAGTATTGATGCGGGTACTTATGATTACAATTTTTCAAATAATGGTAATACATTAACTCTGTCGATGAATGGAGCAGAAGTAATGAAATTTAATAAAAAATAAATTTTTTTTTATTTATTTTGAATAAACCTCAATGAATTTTTCAAAACTTCTATTATATGTTTTTTCGACATCGTTAGGAAAGCAACACGCTGGAAGTTCCTTTCTACTTAAATGATAACGTATGCATTCACAGCACATTCCTTTTTTACTACACGTATAAGTACAATTACATTTTATTTTATTTTTATTTGAATTACATTCTACCATATTTTTCACCCAAATCACTATTTATTTTTTTTAAAATTAGTTATACTTATTAATTTTTTCATGTTTTTTAGCCTAATGAAAAATTTGTTTGATACAATTTAATATTTTTAAATCATATTAATATATTAAGAATATTATGCAAAGCTTTATATATTTTAAAGACAAATATATTATTATGCTAAAAAAATTAACTAATAGTAGAGCAGTATCAGAATTGTTAGGTACAATACTACTACTTGGAATATCTGTTTCTCTATTTTCAGTTGTATACGTCTCTTTTTTTGCAGTTAATGTTGAGTCAGAGTCTCCAAACGTTGATATCATAGGTACTATACATGAAAATCAACTTATATTAGAACATTCCGGAGGTGAAGATATAGATTTAGATTTTAAATTACTTGTAGATTACAGTCTATCTTCTGCCGGGGTAACCCAATTGCCTAAAAGTTTAAATTATTCAGATTCAGTTAATAGTATCGGCGGGGATGGAAAATGGACAATTGGTGAAAAACTTGTATTTGATTTAAAAGAATTGCCATTTTATGATCAATTTAATCCAATAGATATAATTTTAGTTGACCCTGATAGTAATTCAGCAATTATGATGGGGACTTTAAAAGAAAGTAAACCATCTGAAGGATTTCCAGCAGATCTTGGTATTACTTCTCTTTATTGTGACCCAAACACAGTTTCAGAGCCCGGTCTTGATATTGATGTCTTTTTCTCTGTAAAAAATTACGGTCAAAATGCATCCAATGGGTTTAATTTTTCAATTTATGCTGATGAAAATTTAGTATCTGATGGTACAAAATATCTTAATGAGCTTGAACCTAATGAACAGATCACTTTCTCAGAATCAATTACCCTTCCAACAGATCCTCCAATAGAAATAAATAATCAGTATTATTCAATAAAACTTGAAATAGATATAATTGGAACAGAATTTGAAAGCGATGGAGACGGTAATAGTGCAAATAACATTAAATATACTCCTGTAAATTATGAAGAAGATGAAACAAATATTGCTGATCTTAATCTTAAGATAAATTTAGATTCGGAATTTCTTTTACCGAATTTTTATAATAATTTTAATTTTGATATTAATGTAAAAAATGAAGGTCCTAAGAATACAGATAATATACAAGTAAAATGTGAAATACCCTGTGGCCTAGGTTACAAAAGCGCTAGGACTTTTAATGGTACTTATGATGAAGATAAAGGAATCTGGAGTGTAGGGAAGTTAGAAAATGGTCAATCTGTGAATCTTTCTATACTGACTTTGGTAGAACCTCTTGAAGAAGAAGTTGAATTTACACAATTCGCAATCGTTATAGATGGATCAGATACCATATCCGATGAAAAATTTTCAATCATACTTAAAGGAATTGGGCAATCAATACGAGATGGTTCAATACCGCATAATAATAAAATTGAGTTAACTATTATTCAATTTGGTTTAACTTCCACCACTCCTAGTTACACAACAAGAGTTGAATTACGTCCAACGGTTATAACTAAAAATAATTATGAACTCACTGCAAATAGTGTAGAAGAAATTAAAAAAATGGGTGGTGATGTCAGCCCATTTTTAGATGCTATTAAAGCAACAACTTTTGTTCTAACTTCTTCTGAGAACTTTGATCAAAATAATGTTCAGCTAATTGATTTTATAAGTGATGGAGTATTGGGTGACGGTGAGTATTACTCTGATATCATAAACGAGAGGGATAAAATGATTCAATCATTGAATTTGACTGAAGATCAAGATCAGATAAATATTATTGGTTTGGAGGGTAATTTTGGTTGTAGAAGCGAATGGCTGAAAAATTTTGTATGGCCTCAACCCGGTTATGATAATTGGCCACCAACAGGTACAGGATGGTTTAGATTAATTGATGATCAAGATGAGATAATAAGTTGTTTGGGTTATCAAATTGAGTATATGCCTATAGAACGAAAAGTTAGTGCTAGGATAATAAATTCAGATGTTTTTGATGATGACACTAATAATAATTATGATTATAAGATAATAATTCCAAATTAGATAATATTTCCTGAGATGTAAAATGGTGAATAAAAAATGAAAATAAAAAAGATTAAAAATTCAAATGACGGTGTTGCAGGGATTGTTGTATCCTTGCTAATGATTGGTCTAGTTATCTCTGCGATATCATTTGTGCAATCAGTATTTGTTCCTCAGTGGATGAGTGAAAGAGAATCAGAACATATGGAAGAAGTGGCAAAACAGTTTTCACAATTAAAATTTGCTGTTGATAATCTTATATTATCTGAAAATTCGATTAGCTCGATAAATTGCCCTATAACTTTAGGATCCAAAGAGATGCCATTTTTATTCTCGACTAGATCTTATGGTGACTTGGAAATTTTATCTGATGATTATAAGATAGATATTGATTATTTTATAAATAGTTGTCAGGATAGAGATGATTATTCATTTAATTTAAATTCTATATCATATACGTCACATAATGCTTATTATATAAATCAAAATTATATCTTTGAAAATGGTGCAGTAATATTAAATCAAGATGGAGGTAATATCACAAAATTATATCCAAATATTGATTTAAAAGAGGATGTATCTGTTCCAACTATAGTAATGAATTCAGTTAACTTTATCGAGTTTTCTGGAAAAACTGTTGCAAGTGGATATGGTACATATCCTATTCAGGCACAATATTCCACTAAAGATTATTTTGAATTCTATAACGTTGAAAATATAACTATCTATAATTCTCATTTAGATGCTTGGGAAGAAGTTATTAAATCTACGTTTTCAAAATCGGATTCTTTATCTTATGAAATTAGATATATTACATCTCCTGATAATGATGAAGAGAAAGGTTTAAAGATATGTTTTGATGATGGAAGTTATTATCCAACTATTAAGATGTATATACATAGTATCAATGTAAAATTTTCTCCAGGTTGGATAAAATAAAATTTTACTAAGATAATAAATTTAAAAATTCTTCTTCAGTTAAGATATTGATATCTAGTTTTTTTGCCTTTTCAAACTTACTGCCAGGATTTTTACCAACAACTAGATAATCAAGGTTTTTACTCAACGATGACTTAACCAGACCTCCTTTCTTTTTAACCATATCTGAAGCAATAGTTCTACTGAAATTTTCTAGACTGCCTGTAAATAAAAAGGTTTTTCCACTAAGAGTTTGTTCTTCTTGACTTTCTTTTTTTTCTGTTTTAATACCATATTTTTTAAGTTTTTCAATAAGCTTTATATTTTCTTCATTTGCAAAGAAAGTAGCAATGGACTCAGCTGATTTATCACCAAGTCCATCGATTTCTTTTAGTTCTTCCTCAGTTGCTTTTAATAGTTCATCAAGTGAGCTATATTTTGATGCTAGAAGCTGGCTTGCATATTTACCAACGTGTCTAATTCCAAGTCCGTAAATTAATCTAGATAGATCTTGATCTTTACTTTCGTCTAGAGATTCAATCAAATTTTCAGCTGATTTATCTTTGAATCCTTCAAGTTTTAGTATATCTTCTTTTTTTAAATTATATAAATCAGCGATATTTTCTATCATGCCCATATCCAAAAGTTTATCTATTGTTGATTCACCAAGGTGATCTATATCCATAGCGTTTCTAGATGCATAATAAATAAGCTTCCATTTGAGCCGTGCTGGACACATTTTATTTGGACATCTTATAGCAACTTCACCTTCAGGTCTAACTAGCTCAGTTTTGCATACAGGGCATTTCTTTGGAATTTCTTTTTTCTTTTCACTGCCTGTTCTTTTATCCTCGATGCTTTTAACAACTTGAGGGATCACATCCCCGCTTCTTTCAACAAGAACAAAATCACCGATTCTAACATCTTTTCTTTCAAGCTCATCAAAATTATGTAGAGTTGCCCGAGATACAGTTACACCACCTACTTCAACTGGTTCAAGTATTGCAACTGGGGTTACCACACCAGTTCTTCCTACTTGGATATCTATATCATTTAATTTGGTGGTCGCTTGTTTTGCTGTAAACTTAAAAGAAATTGCCCAACGTGGATTTTTTGATGTTGAACCTAGTTCATTTTGCTTTTCAAAAGAATTAACTTTTACAACCACACCATCAATTTCATAATCAAAACTATCTCTTTTATTTTCAAGGTTTTTACAATAATCAATTGCTTCATCAATATTTTTTACACATTCTAGATTAGGACTTATCTTAAAACCAGCTTTTTTTAGTTCTTCCATCGCTTTTTTATGTGTTTTAAATTTTTTGTCTGAATATGATAAATAATAAATAAAGATATCAAGAGGTCTATTTGATACAATCTTTGGGTCAAGCTGACGTAGAGAGCCAGCTGCTGCATTTCGAGGATTAGCAAAAATAGTGCCGCCTTTTTTTTCTTGATCTTTATTGTATTTCTTAAAGCCGGAAATAGGCATGATAACTTCACCTCTAACTTCGATTTTTTTAAGATTATTATTTCTGAGATGAAGAGGAATACTGTAAATTGTTTTAAGATTCTGAGTTATATCATCACCTTTTACACCATCTCCTCGTGTTGCACCTCTAACAAATCTAGCGTTTTCATAGTATAGTGCTACACCCGCGCCGTCAAACTTTGGTTCACAGACATATTCAACCTCACCCACATTTTTTTTAACCCGTTCATCAAATTCTCTTAATTCATCAAAAGTATAAGTATTAGCTAGAGAAAGCATTTGTACCATATGTTCTACTGTTTTAAATTCCTCAAGTGGTTTTTCACCGACTCTTTGAGTTGGTGAATCAGGGGTGATTAGTTCAGGATATTCTGATTCAAGTTTTTCAAGTTCTTTTACTAATTGATCGTATTCATAATCTGATATAACTGGATTATTTTCAATGTAATATTTATGGTTATGATATTCAATTTTTTCACGTAAATCTTTGATTTTTTGTTTTGCCTTTTTCTTATCCATAAAAATTTCACATCCCTAGACTTTTTTTGATTTCTTTTAGATTCTTTGTATTAAGCACATCTTTTTTTTCAAGCCAACCTCTACGAGCAGTAGCAACACCATATTTAATAAAATCCATATGTTCTTTATGATGTGCATCAGT
>CAZFFN010000011.1:0-3338 GCA_964518165.1 uncultured Thermoplasmatales archaeon | reverse complement strand
TATATCCTTCACGGATAATGAAAACTTCATTTGTACATCCCATCCACAAATGGAAAGGTGTATAGATGTTTAAAAATCTAATGTGACAATGTCAAGCTACAATGATGTTTTTAAAAAAATATAAAAAATCTTGTAAATTTAGTTTATTTATTAATTTTTTAAGTTTTTAGGTTTATTAACTTAAATAATAAATTCTTAAACTAAAATTAACCAATAAATGTTAACAAGTATCAATTAACAATGTTTACCACGGTGAGTGTTAACAATAATTTTAAAAAGACTATAAATGATAGATAATATCTATCAATATTAATTATTTTTATAAAATCTACGAAAATTCAGGATATTTTTACATTATTAGAGCTGTTTCTCCTTAAAAATATTAGAAAATCGCTAATTACCCCAAAAATAACACAAAAAGTGTATAGTTTTTAGGCTAAAAATACCTTTTAAAGCAATTTTACATTGTTTGATATTATTTATCATGCGCTAAATTTTTAACTAATTAATCGTTTTATAATAATTGGATGGATGCAAAAAAAGTTCGTGCAGCAATTTATACTAGAGTTTCAACTGAAGATCAAGCCAAAGAAGGTTTTAGTCTAGCTGCCCAAATGGAAAAATTAAGATCATATTGTAAAGCTAGAGATTGGGAAGTTGTCAAAGAATATGTCGATGATGGTTATTCTGGACGAAACATTAAGAGGCCAGGATATTCTAAAATGTTAGATGAAATGGAAGAGTGGGATTTACTTCTTGTTTTAAAAATGGATCGAATTCATAGGAATTCAAAAAATTTTATGTTAATGATGGAATTTCTAAATGAAAAAGGTAAAGAATTCGTGTCGATGAATGAATCGTTTGATACTTCTAATGCTATGGGTCGATTTGTTATGAACATTCTCCAACTAGTTGCACAATTAGAGTCCGAACAGATAGGAGAAAGGGTATATGATGGCATGGAACAGAAGGCTAGAACAAATGGTGGTATGCTAGGCTTTAACATACCATATGGATATAATTATGATGATGGTAAATTAATAGTTAATGAAGACGAATCTAAAGTAATTAGTGATATTTATTCTTGGTATGTAGATGGAAAAAGCCTCGGTAAAATAACAAAAATACTAAATTTGAAGGAGATTCCTACCAAGAAAAATAAAACTTGGGCAAAAAAAACAGTATCAAGGATTCTAAAGAATCCACTCTATTGTGGATTTTTACACTGGGAAAAATATATTAATAAAGGCGAACACGAAAAAATTATCGATATTGAAAAATTTAACAAAGTTCAAAAAATAATTTCAGATCGCGGCGGAAAACCGGCGAAATTTTTAAAAAAATAGTCTTTATATAGTATCTATCGGACTACCGATTGTTACTATTAGGGGATAAATATAAATAATATATTTCATTTACATAAGAATGTTATATACATGAGATGTTTCATATGTCAAATCATAAAGTAGCTTTTTATACACGAGTTAGTAAAAAAGACCAGATTAGAGGTTATAGTTTAGCAGGTCAAGAATCAATTTTAAAGGACTGGTGTAAAAATAAGGGTTGGAGATGGGTAAAAACTTACTCTGAGGAGGCAAATGCAAATAATCTTGACCGAAATAAATTACAAGAATTAATTACTGATGCAAAAAATGGATTATTTGATGGGATATGTGTAATTGATAATGATAGACTTAGCAGATCAACAAAAGATTTGCTAAATATAATGGATGATCTAATTAAATATAATGTAAAAATACACATACATAATTTACAACATATAGATATTTATAGTGAAAAGGGAAGATTTACTCTTACAAATTTTGCAGCTTTTAGTGAATTTTTTAGAAAACAATTAGCTGTAAAAATTAGAACGGGTGTCAAAGAAAAAATGAAATCAGAATGGTTTGGAAAGGCACCTTATGGATACAAAATAGTATCTGATAAAGTTGGAAATAGAAAACAAAATACGCGACTTGTAGAAAATTCTGAAGAACAAGAAATTTTAAAACTAATGACAAGTCTAAGAGATGAAGGTAAAAGTTACAATGAAATTGCTGAATATTTAAATATTAAAGGCTATAAAACAAGACATACAAATAAAAATAAAAAAAGCAGTTGGCACCCTTCTACAGTTAGAAATATATTAAATCGTAAAGAAAATTTTTAAATAAATAATTTCAAACAATTCAAATTTTATTGGAGATAATAAAAATTCTTAAATTAATTATATACTTATGATAGATATTATCTAGCTTTTTACTAATTAATAGTTAACATTTACCATGCTAATAGTCAAATAATATCACGATTATTTGTATTTAAGGCTAAAAATTAATTAGTTATATTATATGTTTAACCAACTTAATTTTTAAACATCCAATATTAAATTTTGTTTAGCATTAATTATTCAAAATATAAAATATTAATTAGTTAAGTTTAAAGCTTAAATTGTTATTGTATTTACGAAATTAGCTAAAAAATATACGTTGAAAGTTTAATTCAATCAAAAGTTTTAATAAGACTAAAAAATTTACCCCAGCTTAATCAAATCAAGTAATTGGATTGGTGCACAATATGTACATAGTTATAGTTGGAGCCGGCGGTATTGGTAAAAGACTTGCAGAAATTGCACTTAGTGATGGAAATCATAACGTAATAGTAATTGATAAAGACCAAGCTGCCTGTGAAGAAGTTGCAAGAAAATACGATGCTATTGCAATTAATGCAGATGCCACACAAGAAGAAACACTAGATGAATCAGAAGTAAAAAAAGCTAATGTTTTAGTTACAACTACTGATGATGACGCAGTTAATTTAATGGTTGTTTCTTTAGCAAAAAACAAAGGTGTTGAAAACCTTGTTTCTGTAGTAAATCAGGAAGAAAGTAAACCAATGTACATGGAAAAAGGCGTAAAAATGGTAAAAAGCCCAAATATAGTAATGGCCGAGCACCTCTATAAATCAATAAAACACCCTAATGTTGAAGATTATATGAATGTTGGAGATAATGTTGAAATTTTTAGATTACCCCTATCAAAAAATTCAAAACACTCAGGTAAAAGCATTCAAAAAATTGGACTACCCGATAAAAGTCTTGTAATAGCTATTGAAAGAGACAACAAGATTATAGTACCAACAGAAGTAGTAGAACTATATTCTGGAGATAAAGTTACAATTATGTCAAGAAAAGATAAAGTTGATAAGATTGCCGCGCTTTTCTCAGAGTAAAATAATAATTACTTAGGCTGTTGAAAAATTAATTGAACCCCTCTGCTTTTCATTTAAAGCGGGATGCAATAAATGAAAAAACAGAGAGGGGTAAGTCTCAGAAAGAC
>CAZFFN010000010.1:0-2953 GCA_964518165.1 uncultured Thermoplasmatales archaeon | reverse complement strand
TCAATTTCATAAAAATCTGTAATGTGGTATCCATGATACGCACTTGTTTTATAAAATGGTGAAATCCAGAGGGTGTTCACACCAAGGTTTTTTAGATATGGAAGTTTATCGATGATCCCTTTGATATTACCACCGATAAAATCTGGTTTTGTCCAATCTTTTGTTGGATCGTATCCGGCAAATCGATCGATTAAGATTTGATAGATAATTGCACGATCAAACCATTTGTCACTTTTCCCTTTGCTCATTGTGTAGTAAACATGAAAAAAGCGGATTATAAACTCGTTGTTTTTATCTAATTATTGTTTAGATTTTGAATGTGTACATTATAGAAAAAATTGGTTATTCTCCAGAGAATAATGCTGCTACTTTATCAACCTGGTCTTTATGCGCAAGCACTGTTGCTTTATCTCCCGCAAAAAGTTCAACGTCTTCAGTTGGAATGATAAATTTATGATCTCTTTCTATAGCTACAATCAAACTTTTTTTAGGAAGCCCTATTTTTTTGATGGTCTTCCCAGAAAATTTTGAGTCGGGTGCTACTGGAATTCGAAAGATTTCAGCGTATTTTCCAACATTCATGTAATCTTCTACATCTGGATGAATAATTGATTTGTACAAATGTTCAGCCATAACGATATTTGGACTTTTCACCATGATAATATTCTTTTCCACATACATGGGCTTACTTTCATCTTGGTTAACTACGGAAACGAGATGTTTTACTCCTTTGTTTTTGGCTAATGAACAAACCATAAGGTTAACTGCGTCATCACCAGTAGTAGTGACTAATACATTTGCTTTTTTGATCTCGGATTCGTCAAGTGTTTCATCTAATGTTGCATCTGCGTTTATAGCAACTGCATCGAATTTTCTTGCAATCTCCTCGCATCGTTCTTGATTTTTGTCAATGACGATGATATTATGTTTTCCTTCACTGAGAATTCGTTCAGTTAATCGTTTGCCTATCCCGCCGGCACCTACTATTACTATGTACATGGTCAATTCCTTTTTGATGTTATTTATTTAATTTTAGTTGCATCCAGGTAAATTTCTTTCCAATTTAAAAGTTTCCCATGAATTAATTTTATACGTTAACTAATTAATTGTTGTATCGATACTACCTTATTTTTTAAATAAGTCACCTTTAACTATCTAAATTATTTTTGATTTACTAATTTTCAAAGAATTATATATTATCATGAGAGATTTTAATAAATCCTTAGAGTTTAATAGTAAGGTTAACTATTTTATATTGTTAATTATTAACCTTAACTAATTAATGTTTGATTTAAAACAATTGATATGGTGTTAAATGATATCACGAAATTATTGGATTACATTAAATTTTTTAGTTTTTAATTTTTGGATTTAGTTTTGCAGCAAAAATCGATACCATTTTGAAAAAAATTAATATGCTAGATAAAGTCTAGCACGTAATTGATTAGTCATCATTTTTCATTTCGTGATCAAATTTTCCAAAACGATCAACTCACTATCTTTTTGCTCAGAAACCCCTTTTTCGCCCAAAAACCACCTATTTTTAATGGAAAAACCTATTTTTGGTATGTTTCCCTTCTTATCAACTTCGGTCTACCAAAGTTGATACATACCGGGTAAGATGAGTTAATACTAGAATTTTGAATTTTTTGTAAGCAAATTTTTGAAATTGAGATTAACTTTCAAAACGAAAAACAAAATGTAGTTGAAAATAATGGTTTTAATAAAATTTCGAAATAGGCCCTATATTATGCATGCTAGAAAAAATCTAGCACGTTTTTAATCATTGTCAACTTTTTTAACTCAATTATTTAGATCCAGATTTTGTGGTAAATTTGAAAATTGCTTAAAACACCATTTTTAGGCCATTTACCCCCTACTTTTCTTACCAAAATGGCATTTATCGTAAATAATTAAATTAATTATCATAAATTGAATATTATTTGTAAATAATGTTCAATAAATATGATTTTATTGTTTATTATTAATCTTAAATTGGCAATTATTGAATATTTTTTTAGATACTATGGAGGGATATACTTTTTCATGTTCATATTCATCCCAATGAAATGTACCGCAGTACAATGGATTCTTTAAGATTTTAGAAATCGTTTGCGCTCTCCACGTTCTATTTTGTTTTGTGGGAATATTTTTTTCATTAAGATGTTCAGCGATCTTGTTCATACTTAATCCATCTAAATACAAATTAAAAATATCCTTAACAATGGTTGCTTCCTTTTTATCAACAATTAATTCATTATTTTCATAATTGTATCCATATGGGATGTTGAATCCAAGTGATCCTCCATTTGTTCTCGCCTTTTGAGCCATACCATCATAGACACGTTCTCCAATTTGTTCAGATTCAAGTTGAGCAATTCGTTGTATGATATCCATCACAAATCGTCCCATTGCAGTTGAAGTATCTAATGATTCAGTCATTGAAACGAATTCTTTATTTTCCTTTTTCAAATTCTCCATCATTAACATAAAATTTTTTGAATTCCGATGAATTCGATCCATCTTAATGACTAATAACATATCCCATTTATGGATATCATCTAACAATTTTTTATAGGCAGGTCTTCGGGTATTTCTCCCAGAATATCCATCATCAACATACTCACCAATAATCTTCCAATCTCTGGCTGTACAATAGGCTCGTAATTTATCCAATTGTGCATCTAACGAAAAACCTTCTTTTGCTTGATCCTCAGTAGAAACCCGCGTGTAGAGTGCAGCTTTTTTCTTTCCCATCCACTAAATATTACCAATTTTTTGCTTATAAAAATATCGATAGATGGAGTTGCCTAGCCAAAAAATGATAAGTTAATGTTTAACATTAATTAGTTAACATGATAGCGCTTTTGTTAATAATAATTGCTGTTGAATGACAACTAAACATATTTTTTCGAAAGTTGGTCAATAAACATTTAAAGCCCCACAACATTAC
>CAZFFN010000009.1:0-4430 GCA_964518165.1 uncultured Thermoplasmatales archaeon | reverse complement strand
GTGCTACTCTTTGGATGTATTATGGTAATGATGAAGCAGAAAATGTTAGTAGTTATGAATGGTTTTATACAGGTCTTGAACGTGAATGGACGCGTACCGGTCCAACTAAACTAACAAATGATGTATTTACATTTGCAAGTCAGGTAGCTGTTGACTCAGAAGGTAATACTATAATTGCTGCTCATCAATATGGAAATATTAATACAGCTCGTGGTTTTCCTACCCAACCGTCTAAATGGATTATATTAAAATTAGATGGTGATGGTAAAGTTTTATGGGAAAAAAAATTAGATTTACCTTCAGATTGGTGGTATTGGACTAATCATATCTTAGGACCCCAGGTTTATCCTAATGATATTGTAGTTGATTCTGAGGATAATATAATTGTTGTTGGTGGGAAAAAAATTGAACCTTTAGTTTTTAAGCTTTCAGCAAAGGGTAAGCTTCTTTGGAGTGATGGATATCCAAAAGCATACCCTTTGATAGCGTGTGGTACTAGTACTTATACACATAAATTTCCAAATATAGGTATTGATGGAGAAAGTCTCAATTCTACAACAACAATTACAGAGTGGTGTTACGATACAGATGCTACTCCGCTACACCCTGTCGCTCGTGATGTCTATGGAAATCCAAGTTATACTAATACAGATGCTACTCCTACCGAATTCAAAAAAAATATAGGTACTACTACTTCTGTAGCTGTTGACTCTCAGGATAACATATTTGTAGCAGGTTCACAGGATGGGGCATCTCCTTATGGTTATATAAATGTATATAGTCCTGATGGCATTCGAATTACCCCTAAACAGCCTTTTTTAAGTTCTGAGAATAAAATTTTGAACCCCTGGTTTAATATCCATCCAAATTTTCATCCTTTAAGTGTAAAAAGCAATTCTAGTCTAGAATATGGAATACAAACCTCTTATGATCCAAATTCATTTAATAATCGTTATATTAATGCAGTCAATGATATCCAACTAGATTCAAAGGACAATGTAATTGTTTCTGGGGAACGAGTAGGATCAGGTGGTGAAGATAGTTTTATGCTTAAACTACTTGATTTTAAAGAAGCTGGTTTGAAGACTTATACTTCTGATATAGGTGTATGTTATAATGGTTCTTGGGA
This sequence comes from uncultured Thermoplasmatales archaeon, assembly GCA_964518165.1. GTDB lineage: Archaea > Thermoplasmatota > E2 > DHVEG-1 > DHVEG-1 > CAYZTD01. Next base: position 3,301 of record CAZFFN010000009.1, on the reverse strand, counting down.
TTATTTAGAGTTAAATAGTTCTACTGATTGGTATAATACAACGGGTAATTACATTAGTGATTTTTTTGGGATTGCCAGTAGTATTTATGATATTCACAATAACTCTAATTTTACTAATTGTTCTAATATTCAAGATGTTATTGATGTTATTCTTTCCAAGCCTATTACTCTTCGTTATGGAATTAATGTCGTAAATGACGGTCGTTTACCTCTTGAAAATATAGAGATCCCACTAAGATTTGTAAAATATAAAGGTAATTATTTATATGATAATGTATCAAATGTTCATACATCATCACTTTTCAGTTATAGCCAGTTAAATTTTACAGAAAATCAATTAGTAAACCAATGGATGGAAATAGATTATGGGGGCCTGGATGCTAGATTCATTGAAATAATGTATGATAATTTAAATAAATTTCCAAATTTTAGTATAATACCCGCTTTATGTAAAGATGAAAATTCATCTACTTATTACTGGAGAACACTTATTGAAGGTTTATTTATAAATAAATATCGTATTGATCTTTCAAAATTTTTTGATAAAATGCCTAATAGTATATTTTGGAATAATTTTGATGAGATCAACGCTAGCCTAATCACAGAATTATATGATGCTGGATTCTATGAATGTGATCCAACAAATTTTAACATCCATCTTGATGCCATTCATCCTGATCAAACTGCAAGAATTGGTTTTTTTGTTACTTTAAACAATACAGTTGTAGAAGAGATAATAGATGAGATATACCATAATAATTTTCCCGGAGGTTTTGATTTTAATGAGATTGGTATGAACTTGCCTTCCACTCCTCTTTTAACATATTACACTACACCACAAGGTAATAAATCACTTGGTTTAAAACTATTCAGTTATAATGTTACTGCTGATTCTAAAAAAGGAAGTTTGTCAGTTTCTGATTATGGTGATGTAATTGTTTTAGAAGATATAGAAGATCCACAGATTATATCTTTTATTGAAACAAAAATTGATCTTAGTTCTATCACAGAACCTATAATACATGAATTACCTGATAATTCAGGTGGCTTGAAAGGCTTTGTAATGCTTCCTCCTCCTCCAGAAAATATTGATTGGGAGCCTTATTGGTGTGAATATACAAATATTGGTCTTTCACAGATGTGGCGTAAGGAAAACAAAAAGGTAGCGGGTTTTAAATCTTTTATGAAGGATATGGCAGTTGATAAAGATAATAATGTTTATGTTAATTATGCTTCATCTTCAGTTTTATCAAAGTATGATGGTGATTCCAACGGAGGATTAGTTAAATTTAACCCGGAAGGTCAACATATTTCCCATAAAGCTGAAAATAGAAAACCTGTAGCAATAATTGACCAGGCAGTAGATGGAATTTCACCTTATAGCAATAAAGATTGTATTGCATTTGTGGATAATACCGAAGGTTCTATGTGTACATTATCTGCAACCGAAAGTTATGATCCAGATGGTGAAATAGTTGAATACCGCTGGTATAAGGAATATAGAACTCCCTATCCTGATTATATAGAACATGAAGAGATGTTTGCTACAGGAGAAGTTGTCACTTTTGATCCATTTTTAAATAACCCTGAAGGTTATGGCAAGCCAACATATATAAGACTTGAAGTTGTAGATGACATGGGAGAGTTAGATTTAGTAGGAACTTATAGGGTAAACCGTCCCGGTGGATTCCACATTGCTTATTCGACCATTAACCAAGTTAAACTTGTATCCGGGGGTCCATTAGGTGTAGTAGAGTTAAATGGAGATTTAAAATCTTCTCCAGAAACACAAATGTTTACTCCTCCACAACATGATGTATTTATAACAATAAGAGAAGATACAATAACAAACCAGACAAACTCTGAACAAGAGAGAGGTGCAGAATCACTGATTAAAGATTTTGATTCCGAATTCCAAAATACAATGGATGCGATAAATGAAACCTTTAATCTTAAACCAACTACTGAAAGTTATAAAGCAGGTATTTGCGAAAACATTGAGCTTGTTGGAACACTATCTTCAAATTTTCTACCATCTGAAAGAGAATGGGGTTTACATAACTGGCGAGTTAATGTTGATGCTAAAGATATCTCTGATGTCTTAGAAGCAGTATGGTTTTTCCAAAAAAGAGACAAGAGTATAAGATTTTCTGCTGAAGATATATCAACATATAAAGGTGAGGTTTTAGATGAGAATGGTTTTATAAAATGTTCAGGGTCTCTTAATACAAAAAGCTCCTATCCATATTCCTATCTTGGCCCAAGAAAATATATTACAAGAAACATTGTAAATTTTTCAAAACCAGGAATATATGATGTTGGTCTTAAACTCAAAGTTAAAGATAATGTGACATTGGACGGGCTATCTGAGAAATCTGAGTTTAATGTTGTCTTTAATTTAATTGATTCAGGTTTATTAGATATTGCAACTATAAAAATTTATGATTCTGGTTCAAATCCGCCTGTTGCAGATGCCGGTTCACAAAAAAAGTATACGCGGGAAGAAGAGTTTAATAACAACGCAGGAAGTATTTTTTCTCCCCACGTTTATAAAACAGTTCTTGGTGTTAATCTTCGTTATGATAATTCCAAAAACTGTGATCTAGACAACTATCTTGTTAACCCTGAAATATGGGATTGGGGTGATGGTAATACATCATTTTATAATACAGATGGTGTAGATTATCAGGTATTAGAAAATGATGCTTATCAGGATCCGCTTGCTGAAACCCCTGTTCCAGCTGAGTATATGTGGGGAAAGTTAGGGATTATTGGCCCAAACCATAAATATGAAAAAGAAGGAAATTATGTTGCTAATCTAACTGTTTTTGACAACGAAGGTCTTAATGATAGTTCACAGGCAAATATAATTGTTGATGGTTGGACTGGTGGTAGTGGATGGTTGTTTTCAAGGTTTGACGAGAGAGCATACTCAGGTCATCATCTTAAAATGTCGCCTGATGACGAAAGCATGTATATTATGACAAACGATAAAATTGCGGAACTAGACAAAAATTATAATGTAAAAGATTCTGTAATGGATCAGATATTCAACGATTGGCTTGCTGATGGAGTTATAAATAATGCTCTTGATACTTTTAATCTGGATGTTTATCAGGATGGTCCATTTAAAAATGTATATGCTGTAGGTCACCGTAGATTTGCTGGTGAATGGGCACCTCTAGAACATAAAGTAGGATGCGGGGTATATGTTGCAAAGTATCATTATTATGATGTGGATAGTAATATTCAGATGAGGCGTAATGGTGATTATGAGAATATGAGTCTGGGTTCTGTTTAT
>CAZFFN010000008.1:0-7622 GCA_964518165.1 uncultured Thermoplasmatales archaeon | reverse complement strand
GATGCTGAGGCTAAAGAAAAAAGTTTTATGACTGGTATTACCGATCCTGTTTTTAAGTGTGATGAGAATCTTGTTATTACTGATTGTAATGATGCATTTGTAAAAGCAATGGGATATAATAAAGATGAACTCATCGGCAAAATGACGTGTGCAGATGTCTGTAAAACACCACTTTGTGGAACAAAAGATTGTACCATTAAAAACTGTATGCAGACAAAGCAAGCGATAGTTGGTGAAACAACCGCTAAAACACGTGATGGTACAGATGTAGAGATTCGTGCATGCTGTAATGCTTTAATGGATAGTTATGGAAATCCGGTTGGCGGTTTTGAACTTATTCAAGATATCACTCAAGATAAAGAAATGTCAAGAAAACTAGCAGCTATGGCTAATCAATTTGCATCATCTGCTGAAGAATTGTCATCTTCAGCTGAAGAAGTAAACGCATCAATTGAACAGACTTCTTCAACAATTCAGCAAATTGCAGAAGGTTCAAGCAATGCAGCTAATCAAACAAATGTAGTACTCGATGAAACCAAAAAAGCAGGTGAAGCAGCTGAAGAAGGTCAAAAAGCATCTGGCGAAGTTTCAGATAAAATGAGCATCATAAAAGAAACAACTGAATCTGGTGCTCAAAAGATAGGTGCACTTGGAGAAAAAAGTAAAGAGATTGGAAACATTGTTAATACTATTAATCAAATAAGTGAACAAACTAATCTACTAGCATTAAATGCTGCAATTGAAGCAGCAAGAGCTGGTGATGCAGGAAGAGGTTTTGCTGTTGTTGCTGATGAAGTAAGAAAACTTGCTGAAGAATCTGGTGATGCTACAAAACAAATACGTGAACTTATTGAAAGCATTCAGACAGAAATTGATGGTGCAGTAAAAAGTATGGATGAAAACACAACACAAGTTGAAGATGGAAGCAGGGGTGTTGCTGAAGCAGTAAAAGCATTTGAATCTTTACCTCCGATAGTAGATGCGGTAAATAATGCTGCAAATGAGGTTGCATCTGTTGCTCAAGAAAATGCATCAGGTAGCCAGGAAGCAAGTTCAGCGATGCAAGAGGTATCTGCAAGTATGCAACAGGTTACAAGTAGTGCACAGCAACTAACTGATGGTGCAAATGAACTAAAACAGATGGCAAGAATGCTTAACAAAGAAGAATCAGAAGATATTGATGATATTGGATCTGATTGGAATAAATCTAACACAAATAATCAAAAACCTGAAAAACCAAAAACTGATACAAATAAGCAGCCTGCAACTCAAAATGGAGATAAGGGAAATAAATAAAATCCAATGAGGTGATTATTAGATGGTTAAACAATCTATAGGGGATTCAGCTGCAAAAAAGCTTGATGAAAAGCAGCTTGTTGTATTCAAAGTTGGTGATGAAGAGTTTGGTGTAGATATAAATGAAGTAAGAGAGATTAACCGATGGGAGGAAGTAACTCGCATTCCTAATTCTGCACCCTATATTAAGGGTGTGATTAATCTCCGCGGAAATATTATTGTTGTAACGGATCTAGCAATGAAACTAGGGATGCATAGTAAAGAAATTGATGATGATACAAGAATTCTTGTTGTTGAACTGGGAAACAATGAAACTGTCGGAATGGTTGTTGATAGTGCAACAGAGGTTTTGAGATTATCCGGTGAAAAGATACGTGATGCTCCACAGATGATTACTAGTAATATTGATAGTAACTATATTGAAGGCGTTGGTCTTTTAGAAAATAAAAGACTTCTTACTTTGCTTGATCTAGCAAAAGTTCTTGAATCTGAAGATTATGAAAAGATTTTGAAGGCTCAACAAACTGCTCAAAGTAATGTAGCAAAAAAAGAACAAAATAAACCTGAAAAACCTGTGAAAAAAGAAGAAACTAAAGAAGAAACGCCTGCAAAAACAAAAGAGGATAAAAAAACTGATGATAAGAAATCAGAGAAAAAAGAGGAGAAAACAGACTCAAAAGAAACCAAAAAGGAAACACCAAAAAAGAAAGAAGATAAACCAGAAAAATCTGAAGAAAATTCAAAAACTTCAGATAAAGATGATAAATCAGATTCATCAAAAAAGACTGATTCTTCTAAAGAAGATTCTAAAACTGATAAGGAAAAATAAGGACTTGAGTATTCCCGTCCCTTATTTTTTTTTATCAGGTTTTATATAGTGGATCTTTTATTTTGTGCTAGATAGGAATATAATAAGATGATTAACAAATATAGAGCGAACTGCAGTTCCTGTAACGCTTCTTTTACTGTTGAATATGGACGTAAAACAAAAACTGAATCAATTGAAGTATATGGATGTTCCAAGTGTCAGAATCTTTTTTCACTTTCTAATCTTCAAGAATTTAAATGTCCTATGTGTGGAAATGATGAACTTATAAGGTATAATTTTCACAAGGAAGAAAATATCCGTTATTATAAGAAGATGCTTGAAGAAGGCCTACTTAATCAAAAAAAATACGATATGCTTGTTGATTACTGGAAAAAAATGGAATGTAAGAAGTGTCCTATGTGTGGTAAAGATACACTTGAATGGAATATTATTGATTAAATGATATGTTTTTTTATCCTTGACATCCTGAACAACTTGAGCAACTACTAGAACAAGTTGTTTTCTTTTTAATTTTTTTACCTGATTTATCTTTTATAGAATATCCGCAGTCTGGACAAACTAAATACAAATTATCAGTCATTGTATTTTTTATAAGTAATTTTCCTCCACAATAAGGGCAGGTATCTAAATTTTTATTCGCCATCTTTACACTTCCATTTATTAGTTCTAGGTTTGTTTTTAAAAATTATATTATATAAAGATTCGTTGTAAAATTTACAAAATTAAATTTTATTTTGCAGTTTTAACATATCAGTTTCATTTGTTGAAGAGCGTATATATTCCTGAACAGTTTTACCTGTGGCATCATAAAATAAATCTGAAAAATTTATTTTTTTACTGTTTTTAATTTTTTTAAACAAAAATTCTAGATTGTATCCAATTCTTGCAGGTTTTATTTTATCCTTTTTAGTTTGATTATCGATAAAATTCATTATCAATTCGTTTAAATTATCAAAAATATATCTATAGTAATAATTTTCTTTGTATCTTATTGATAGATTCCTTTTCACGTCATCACTTATGATATTGCTACTATATTCTTTTTTCATATGCAGTTCTTCATGTAATTCATCTATTGGTAATTCAGCACGGCACACTTTTGATGAACTTCTCAAGGTTTTTGGTTTAAATTTTCCATATGGGCAAGGCCACATCCTGCATAATATTGGTCTATTTTGATATATCAAGCATTTATTTTTATCATTTAAAAAAGCACATTTTGGATGTCTATTGTATGTATAGTGAGTTACTATTGAGACTTTATTTTTCAAATCATAAATAAGATTTGCAATTTTTACATCAAGCATTTGTATTTCTAGATCTTCTGTTGTTTTTCTAAAATTTTTTACTTCCCAATCAAATAATCCAAGGCTTATATCGTTTACATTTATTAAACTCTCTCGGATGAATCTAGGTTTTATTCTTTCTGAATTTGTTATTCTATTGTCCTTACAACAGTTTCCACATTGTAAACAGTGAAATTCTTTTACCATCCCTCTCAAAATCATATCTTTCAAATAGTATAAATATATTACGAAAAACTATTCAAATTGAATAATAAAACATAGTAAAACATGATGTTTTGAATTTTTTAAAAAAAGATACAGCTATTTTAGATATAAACAAAGAAATGATGGTTTTTATAACAATTTCCTTACTTATTCAGTTACTTACTTTTTTTCTTACACAAACAACTTATTTTCTTTCTTTGCAGCACATATTGATTAATCCCAGCAATGCATTGAATGACTTTTACAAATTAAAGATAGCTGTGAAGTTTTAGAATTTTTTAAGACTTACTAATCCTCAATTTCTTGCGGGGAAAGACAACACTCTTCAATGAATTCGACATTTGGAAAATATTCACGTAAATTTTTTAGCCCCTCGCCAACACATGCAGATCTACCATTCTTTGTTAAAAAGCATCCACAGACAAATACTCTTTCTGGGGAATTTTTTTTAATGAACCTTGCTAGGTGATCCCAACCCATTAGTGGAAATGAAGATTGTTTATTTGTTTCAACAAAATAACGTTCACCTTTTGATTTAAAATCAATATGTTTTTCAACAGTTTTATGAAGATTTCCCTCGCGCTCAAGAGTAACAATAGTCCTAGTATCTTCAGAAAGTAATTTACATAAATTTTTATGATAATTATCAATTTCTTTGTTATCTTCTGATAGAAAACTTAGATGCTCATAAGGATGAATTAGAACAACTACATCTCCTTTTATATTTGGAGTTTCATTAATTGTTCTAACAAGACTTGTATTTATCAATTTTCTAAGAGCAGCCATATTGAGCGCATCCAAACATTATATGCATTTATTGCCTTTAAAATATTATTATATTTTTAATGCAACTTGTCGGTTCTATTTATTAGGCCTGTATTAATAAATTTTTTAATAGCATCTTTTACAGTTTCTTCTTCTGTCACAATTGGCTTAATATTGTTATCTATTAAATCATTGTAAATATCATAACCCATACCGTAACTAATAACTATATTGCAATCGCTTAAATTTTTAACAATGATTTTGTGATCGCAACTATGACACTCACCAGTATTATTGCCGATATTTTTCCGGTATTCATGATTAATAACCTTATTCTCTTTAATTTCAAATATTTTAAAACCCTGACTTTTTCCAAAATGTTTAGCTATTCTTATACCATCATTTGATGCTACAGCAATTTTCACATCCATCACCAATTTATTATAAACTATATGGATTAATAATATATAATTTTCTACACTCCATCTTTTTTTAAAATTGATAAGTTTATAATAACGGAACTTATTCATTTTTTATAAATGGGGCATAACAACAATTTTAATCGGGATAATGATAAAACAAACATAGATCAAACTATAATTTCTAATATTATAAAGACATCAGAAGTTGCAGTCATTAGTAAGGATTTGGATGGTGTTATTAGAAGTTGGAATAAAGGAGCAGAAAAATTATACGGGTACTCTAAGAAAGATGCTATTGGTAAATCAATATCTATTATTTTCCCTGAAAATAAACTGAATGATATTCCAAAAATTTTAAACAAAATTAAAAAAGGAGAATCAATCGAAAACATAGAAACTCTTAGAAAAACAAAGGCTGGTGATTTAACTAGTATTTCACTTACTATTTCTCCGATTTACAATGAGGATAAACAGATAATTGGGGCTTCAGCAATAGGTTACAACATTACAAAAATTAAAAATGCAGAAAAAGAACTTATTAATAAAGAAAAGGAATGGAAAAAATCATTTGATTCAATTGAAGACATAATGCTTATATTAAGCAAAGAGTATACCATCCAAAAAATAAATAAAAAAGGTTTGGATTTTCTTTCAAAAAAACCTGAAGAGGTAATCGGTAAAAAATGTTTTAGAGTTTTCTATGGTTTTAACAAACCAGCAAAATTTTGCCCATCTTCCAAAATTTTATCTTCTAATAAATCTGAATCATCAGATGAAGTTGTAAAAATTTCAGATAGATATTTTTCAATTAAATGTTCGCCAATATTTAATAATCAAGGTAAAATTGTAAAATTTATTGATTTAATGAGGGATGTTTCAGACCAAAAAATGGCTGAAAAAAAAATTAGAGATTCTCTCAAAGAAAAAGAAATACTATTAAAAGAAATTCATCACCGTGTAAAAAACAATTTACAAATAATAAGCACGCTCCTTGAATTTCAGTCTAATGATATAGATGATGCAAAAACTTTAAATAAATTCATAGAAAGCCAGAATCGGATTCAATCTATTTCGCTTGTGCATGAAAAATTATATCATTCTGATAATCTTGCGGAAATAGATTTTAAGGAATATTTAGAAAATCTAATTATTGATCTATTTCATTCAATTGGAGTTGATATAAGAAAAATAAAATATGAAATAAATTGTTTAGATATTCATCTAAATATTAATGAGGCTATCCCTTGCGGATTGATATTAAGTGAGTTGATTACTAATTCTTTAAAACATGCATTTCCAGAAGATTTAACAGGTAAAATATATATTTCGATGAAAAGAGAAGAAAAGAGTGGTTATAGTCTGTTATATAGAGATAATGGAATAGGTCTAGATAGAGATTTTAATTTAGAAAATTCTGATTCATTAGGTTTTAAAATTGTTAATAGTCTGGTAAAACAACTTAATGGAAAGATGCAATATTGTAATAAAAATGGCTTATCGTTTGAAATTAAATTTAAAGAAAAAATATGATTTGGGAAAAATGTTGATATGGGAAAGAATAGTATTTTGATTGTTGAAGATGAATCAATAGTTGCAATGGGTATAAAACAAAAATTGAATAGATTAGGTTATGATGTGTGTAATCTCGTTTCTACGGGCGAAGATGCAATCAAAAAAGCAAAGGAAGAAAAACCAGATTTAATACTGATGGATATTAAACTTAAAGGTAAAATTGATGGTATAGATGCAGCAAAAAAGATTGGGGAAAACTACAACATTCCAATTATATATCTTACTGCTTATGGTGATGAGAATACATTAGAGAGAGCAAAAGTAACTGAGCCATATGGTTATATAATAAAACCTTTTAAAGAAAGAGATCTTCGAACTTCAATTGAAATAGCACTCTACAAAAGCAATATTGAAAGACAGATTAGAATAAAAGATAATGCAATATCCTCTTCAATAAATGCAATTGCAATTGCTGATTTAAATGGGAATATAAATTACATAAATCAGTCTTTTCTAAAAATGTGGGGATATAAGGATAAAAAAGAAATTAATGAAAAACCTCTAGTAAAGTTCTGGAAACAGAAAGGAAAACAGGTAGAAATAATTGATACTTTACTAAATAAAGGAGGGTGGATAGGGGAATTAGAAGCTGAGAGAAAAAATGGTGAACATTTTGATGTACAGGTATCTGCAAATGCTGTAAAAAACAAAAAAGATGAAGCTATATGTTTTATGTTTTCTTTTGTAGATATTACTGAAAAAAATCATATAAAAGAAGAGATAATTAGAACAAGAAATTATCTTAAAAATATTATAAATAGTGCTTCTGAAATAATTATTGCTTTAGATGAAAATGGTAAAATTCTAACTTGGAATAAAAGTGCTGAAAATATCACGGGTTATAAAGAAAAAAAGATGATTGGAAAACAAATTAATAATTTGAGTGTTTTTGAAAATTCAAAAAAGGTACTTAATGCTATTAAAAGCATATACAAAAAAGATAATCCAAATCTTGATGAAATTATATTAATTACAAAAAAGAAAAACAAAAGAATAGTAAGGTTTTCTTATTCAACTATCGCAGGTGAAAATAAAAATATTAGAGGGGTACTTTTTATTGGAAGGGATATTACTTTTGAAAAAGAAGCTCATGGTAAATTAGTACCAGGCAAAAGCTATCTTATTTCAGATAAAGAAAGTAAACCTTCTTTTGATCTTTTTTTGAACCTTACAAAATCAGGTTATAAAGGCTTATTTGTTTCAAGAGGAATATGCGATGAATTAAGT
>CAZFFN010000007.1:0-12064 GCA_964518165.1 uncultured Thermoplasmatales archaeon | reverse complement strand
GATAGAGAAATAGGAATTGTTGCTGAATTAAATGAAGATGGAAATAGAAGACTTCTTGGAGTTACAAGAATTATTATGACACCCGGTAGAGATGATGAGGCAGAATTTGCATTGATTGTATCAGATGAATGGCATAGAAAGGGACTTGGTTCAGAGTTTCTTGAATATACTCTAAAAATTGCTAAAGATAAAAATTTAAAAAAGATATATGGAACAGTTCTAAAAGACAATATTCCAATGCTAAAACTTTGTAAAGAATTCAATTTCAAAATAACAGAGGGAGATCCAGGTGAGTATCACGTGGAGTACGATTTAACTAAAAACAAAAAATAATATTTCTTTAATCTATAATATCTATTTTTTCTTTTATTTCTCTTAAATAAAAATCAATTTTTTTTGAAATTAAGTTTGAAAGACCTTCAACATATGATAAATCCTTAGGTTGCACAGCATAGAGATACATTTCATGTGGTAATTCATCTAATTTTTCTGATAAATCAATTATTTCAAAAAAATTGTTAAAATGAGTGGTAAGATTAGTTTTTTTATTTTCACTCTTTATATCTTTAAAATTTAAAAAACTAGTTTCCCCTGGTTTTTTATTGATATTTACTGCATCAAGAATTATCACTTTTTCATATTTTGATAGATCATGTACAAGATTAAATCCACCTGTACCACCATCTAGTAAATCAACGTTTCCAGGTAAATCTTTTTTCTTTTCTTTTAATTTTTCTAAAAGAATTATACCTATACCATCATCAGATCTAAGAGGATTACCTATTCCGATTACTCCAATTTTTTTCATAGTTATACAAATTTAACATCTAAGTAATGGGTACTACATGAGATACATGGATCATAAGCTCGAACTAACATTTCAAGAGTTAATTCTATTTCTTTTTCAGGTTTATCAAGAATTTTTGGTACTAATTCCTCCATATCATGCTGGATGTTTGCATGATTCTGATTTGTTGGAATTATACAATTTGCTTTTGTACAATTTCCATCTTTGTTAATTTTATAATCATGGACAAGTATTCCACGAGGAACTTCAACAACACCGACACCTCTACCTTCTTTTATATTAATTTTATTTACCGGTTCTTCCTTTATTCCGCGATCAAGTAAAATATCTACCCATTTTAATGAATCTTCAATATTGTGAGCAACTTCTACCAATTGAGCAATATTATTCATATATGGATTGTAACAGATTGGTTTAAGTCCAAACATAGAAGCAACTTCTTTTGCTGTTGGTTCAAGTTGATCACTGTTTAGATTAAATCTAGCTAGAGCTCCAACCATATATGATTTACGGTTATGTTTTGCATATTTAGCTGTAGATTGTGGGACAACATATTCCTGCATCAATTTTTTGTATTCCTTGTCTTTTTTGAATTCACCTGTATCAGTTGAAGCAATTGTTCCATCATAAAATGCATATTCATCTTTATTTGTAAGGCCGATATATTCAGTTTCCCTTGTAAAATCAGGTAATTTATCAGCAACTTTTAAAATTACATCTGCAATTTTTTTTGTTCTCTCAAGATTTTCTTTGAGTCTTTCTTTTAATTTTTCCAACTGTTTTTTTGTTGGAACCATTGTAAAACCACCAACAACTAGTCTAATAGGATGAGTGGTTCTACCACATATTAAATCTGAAAATTCATTAGCAAAGCGATGGAGTTTTACAATTTCAAGTAAAGCATCTTTGTTTTTTGATGATGCAAGTGGAAAAACACTTCCTACACCAAAAAGATCAGGTGCAGCCAAGTATCCTACATGTAAAACATGACTCTGCATGTTCTCTCCATTTATAGCTAAATGTCTTAAAATATTAGTCTGCTCTGATATATCAACATTCATTGCATCTTCAGTTGCTTTTAGGGATGCAAGGGAGTGACCGATTGAACAAATACCACAAATCCTAGAAGTAATTGTTCGTAGTTCATCATAATGCCTTCCACGAAGCATTGCTTCAAAAAAGCGTGGTGCTTCAGGGACCTGCCACTGGATTTTATTAATTTTTCCTTTATTTACATCTAAAACAATATTTCCATGTCCCTCGACCCGGGTTATATGATGAACATTAATGTTTACATCTTTAGTCATTCTTTTACCTCCTCGTCATAACCATAGTTATAAAGCATTGCACGTCTTTTTAATTCTTCATAAGTTAAATCATAACGTTTTAGAATATCCATAACACATTCAACTTGCGGTTTTTTTAGAAGACCTCTGCAGCCGTCACATGGACTGCCATTAGTTGGACAAATCGCGTTACAGCCAGCTCTTGTTATAGGGCCAAGGCAGAATTTGCCAAGTTCAAACAAACAAACATTTTCGTTTTTCTTACATTCGACACATACTGGATAATTAGGAATATCTGGTTTTTTACCGAGAGCAAGAGCAGTTAAAACTCTTTTAATTTCTTCAGCAGTAGGCGGACAACCACGGATATAATAGTCAACCGGTACAACTTCATTTACAGCTTTAGTTTCATGCACATCAAAATATTCATTATCTTTGAGATCCGCATCCTTATAAACTTCTTTTTTTACTTCTTCAGGCTTCCATTGGTTTCTAATTTTATTTACTCCTCCAATACAAGCACATGCACCAAATGCGACAAGGGTTTTTGCACTACTTCTTATTTTTCTAAGACGGACCGCATCCATAGGCCGCATTATACTTCCTTCAATTATTGCAATATCATAATCATCAGAATGCTCTTTCATAACTTCTCTAAAACTTACAACATCTACAATTTCAATCAGATCTAGTACTTCTTCTTCAAGATTTGCAATCTGAAGTTGACAACCTTCACAGCTTGCAAAATCAAAGAAAGCAACACGCGGTTTCATTCAAAAGCCTCCGGTAATTCTTTTATTTTTTCATAATTAAAGACAGGGCCTTCTTTACAGCAATATACTCCATTTATCTGGCAGTGACCGCATTTACCAACACCGCATTTCATACGTCGCTCAAGTGAAACCCATATATTACTATCAGGAATACCTAGCGTTTGAAGACATTTTATCACAAATTTATACATAACAGGTGGACCAATAACTACAGCAATTGTATTTTCTGAATCATACTTATCAAGTTTTATTTTCGAAAATAGAGTTGTTATAAGACCAACATTTCCTTCCCAGCATTCACCATCAGGACATTGATCAACTGTAAGAGTGCATTCAACATCAGGACAATCCTTCCAATCACCAACTTCATGTGGAAATAACAACTGAGAAGGTTCTTTACAACCATGAAGGATAGTTATATCCTTGTATTTTTTACGATTCTCTTTCTTTGTTACGTATTGAATAAGTGATCTCATAGGTATTACACCTGTACCACCTGATGCAAAAATAAGATGTTTTCCCTCAAAAGATTCCATGTCAAAACCATTGCCCAAAGGACCTCTTATACCTAATTTATCCCCAGGTTTCATATTAACTAGTTTTGATGTTACATCTCCAACTTTTCTTACTACTATATCAAATCTCGGCGTATCATTTGGTGCTGAAGCTATTCCAAATGGTGCTTCACCAATACCAAAAACAGAAACTTCAACAAATTGACCAGGGTCATGACCTAATGGCTTTCCATCGTCAAGTTCTAGTTCAAAAAAGGTTTCATTTTCTGTTTGTTTTTCAACTCGAACAATTGTTGCACTGCGCGGAACGTGTATTGTTCCTTTTTCTTTTGATTCAGATTCTTTTTTTATGTAAAATTTATCTGGATCGTCTTCCCCGCCAAATATTGCTAAATCATTTATCACATCACAGGGATCTGCAATGTCAGGCAGACATGCTATTCCACAACGACCGCATCCAACACATGCAATAAAATCGTATCTAGCAGGTAAATAATTTCCCTTACGATAAAAACGATGCCTATAACGATCACGGATATCTTCACGGAAAACTTCACCACCTGCAACCTCAGTGAAATCACGCAGAAGACATCCATCCCAGGTTCGAATGCGTTCTCCATCTTTTAAATTCAAGGAAACTTTATCTTGTACATCATAGCAATAACATGTAGGACAGACCATTACACAGCTGCCGCATTCCATGCATTTATCCGATCTTTCTTCCCAGAGCGAATTTTCATAATTAGCAGAAAGAAGTTTAGACCAATTCTCAGGGCCTTTTACCTTTACTTTCTTTTTGTAATCTTCTTCAACCTTTTCTCTTACTTCATTTATTTTTTTAACATCTGATTCTTCGGCAGGTTTTGTTTTTGCATATTTTTCTAGAATTTTTTTACCTTTTTTTGTGCCAATTGTTACAGCATAATCTTCACCAATCTTTGTAAGAAGTAAATCAAAACCTGAATCAGTTGTATTTGTACCCATGCTTGCTGCAAATGATCTTTCTGAAACATTTTGAATGTCTGAACCGATTATTATTGTGTCGTTTCTTCTTTTTTCATAGAAGTCATCTTTTTGGTCATCTAAATAAACTTTATCAGCTTGTTCTAGCGCAATTATATCATATGGGTGCATTCCAACAATTATTCTTTTTTTATCTGAAAGACCTTCCTTAACATCAAATGGTTTTTTAAGATCATAATCCATTAAATTTTCATATTGAGGTAAAAAATATTTTTTAGGAGGAAGAATTGTAACATCATAATCTAGTTTTAATTCTTCGGAATCTTCTAATATATCAAAGGCGTATCTTTTTCCTTTAGATTTTACTCCTACAACTTCATATTTCTTTTCATCTATCAGATTATCTAAAAAGTTTAACATGTCGTTTTTTGTAAATACCTTAATTTCCTTTTTCATTCAAATACACCTATTTACTTTTGGACTTATTCAATCTTTTTAAAACCCCGAGAATTTGCATCAAATTCTCTAATATAAGCGTTTGGTTTTTGATTTAAAAAAATAATATTTAATTCGAGTATGGTATTTATAGGAGATATATAAAACTTATTGGAAAAATATTCCATAAATAGTTTATAATTTGAATTTCATGCGAAAAATTTAAAACCTATAAGTAAATTATGCAACTATGGACCAAGTCGATAAGAAAATATTACAACTATTGCAAGAAAATGATAAGATTCAATATCAAAAAATAGCTAACGAACTTGATATCGGTGCAAGCACAGTACACTATAGAATAAAAAAACTACTAAATAATGGGACAATCAAAAGTTTTTCAGCAAATATAGATCCTGAAAAAGTTGGATATACTACAACCGCTGTTTTAGGCGTAAATGTTGATCCACTAAAAATGCAAGAAATTGCAAAAAAACTATCAACATTTGATGAAGTACAAGTTGTTGCAACATCCTCTGGAGATCATGATATCATTATCCAGATTCTTGCAAAAGATGGAAAGCACCTTTGGCATTTTATAAATGATAAAATAAAAACAATAGAAGGTGTTGAAAAAAAACTACATGTATCTTCTTTTTTAGATGTATATAAAAGGACAAATAAGATAAATTTTAATGAAGAAGATTATTAATACTCTTTGATAAAACCTTCTTTCATTAACATTTTTGTTTTATCCCTTGATTTTTTAATAATATCCATAGCTGTATCATATAATTCCTGTTTTGAAGGCTTTATTCTAGCAATACCCTGATCAATTGCCTTTAAGCCAACAGCTACAGCTTCTCTAGTAAACACTTCCCAATTGTCCATTTTTGGAACAATATTTTTCACAGATAGACCTTCATCTTCAGCAGTTTTTGCAAGTTCATTAGCTGCAGCGATACACATTTCATCAGTTATAGTTTCAGCTCGAACGTCTAAAGTTCCACGGAAAATTCCAGGAAAACCAAGTGAATTATTAATTTGATTTGGAAAATCAGATCTGCCTGTCGCAAATATTTTTACTCCTGCATCTTTAGCTTCCCAAGGCCAAATCTCTGGAACAGGATTAGCTGTTGCAAAAACTATACTATCATCAGACATGGTTTTGACCCATTCTTTTTTAATTGTTCCAGGACCCGGCTTGCTTGCTGCTATACAAATATCAGCATCTTTGAAAGCATCAGAGACCTCACCTTCTCTTTTTTCACCATTCGACTCAATACACATCTTCCATTTTTGCGGATATTTTTCTTTATTTTCTTCAATGTCTTTTCGATTCCCGTGAAGTATACCTTTACTATCTGCCATAATTATATTCTCTTTTTTAGCACCAGCAGAAATTAAAACTCTTGATATCGCAATATTTGCTGCTCCAGCACCAACCATACAAAAACTTGCCTCATTCATTTTTTTTCCAACTAATTTCAAAGCATTTATCGCACCCGCACAAACGATTGTCGCAGTTCCTTGCTGATCATCATGCCAGACAGGTATATCCATCTCTTTTCTAAGACGGTCAAGAATATAGAAACATTTTGGTTTTGAGATATCTTCAAGATTAATTCCACCAAAACTTGGTTTTAAAATTTTTACGGTTCTAATAATTTCATCAGGATCTTTTGTATCAAGACATATTGGATATGAATCAACTCCGCCCAGATATTTAAACAAGAGAGATTTACCTTCCATAACTGGAAGTCCTGCTTCTGGACCTATATCCCCTAGACCTAAAACTCTTGTTCCATCAGAAACAACTGCTACTCTATTCCATTTATTCGTATAGTCATATACTTTCAAAGGATCTTTTTGAATTGCTTTACATGGTTTTGCAACACCAGGTGTATACCATATTCCAAAATCATCAAAACTTTTAACTCTGCATTTTGGTATAATTTCTATTTTACCCTTGTAGAAAGGGTGAAGTTTCATAGCATCTTTTCCAGGCTTTTCTGCCTTTTCAAGTAATTTTTTAACATCAGTTTTTTCCATATTTTTCCCCAGTAGAAATAGATTTTAATATCGTGTATAGAAAGAACCTATAATATAATTACTAAAATTATACAACAGATTAAATTTGACAAAATTACAAGTAATATTTATATATCATCATTAACAAAGTATATCATAAGTAAGTTCATCAAAAAAATAGAGGTGAGAAAGATGGCGAAAAAAAAGATAATGATCGTAGATGACGACCCGGATATTAGATCTACAATAGAACAGATTTTAGAGTCACAAGGACATAAGACTATAACACTAAAAGATGGTTTTAACTTCTTTAATAAACTCAGACAAGGAGAAAAACCACATTTGATTTTATTAGATATAATGATGCCTGCTATGAGCGGCTGGGAAATACAAAGAAGACTTCAAGCTAATCCTAACTGGAGGCAGATTCCAATTATATTTGTAACAGGGAGAACCACAGATACAGCCAAAAAAATGTGTAAAAAATACGGAATAGATTACATTGAAAAACCATTTGATATAAACACATTAAAGAAAAGAGTCAGGAAAGCTCTTATAAAGAAGAAAAATAATTAAATTTCTCTCTTTTTTAGTTAAAAAAAGAATAATATTCATTTTTTCAATTGTCAAAACAGTTATATGTACCATTTATATTCCCAAAATCGGGAGTGTAAATTATTATGACATCAAAATCATTAGTCGAAATAATCATACATGGGCGTGGCGGACAGGGTTCTGTTACAGCAGCAAACCTTCTAGTATCCGCAGCTTTAAAAGATAATAATAAGGGTGTCCAGGCTTTTCCTTTTTTTGGTGCAGAAAGAAGAGGTGCACCAGTTAAGGCATTTGCAAGAATATCTGATGATGAGATACACTTGAGAAGTGAAATTACATCTCCAGATATCGTTATAGTTCAAGATGAAAGCATAATGGATCTGGTAGATGTATTAACCGGGTTAAAAGAAAATGGAAAAATTCTAATAAACACCACTAAAAAACCAGATGAATTTGATTTTTCAAAAAAATATAATGTTGCGACAGTTGATGCGACAGGTGTTGCAATTAAATACGATATTGTTGTAGGTGGAATACCTGTAGTTAATACCACAATTCTAGGAGCAATTCCAAGGATCCTTGACAGAGTAACACTAGAATCAATCCAAGAAACCATCAGAGAAAAATGGAAAGGAGAACAAGGAGAACAAAACGTAAAAGCCACTAAAGATGCATATAAAGATGTGGAGGTGAACTTTTGAGCGAAAAAAAGAAACAAAAAAAATACGATGTTGTTTCAACTATTTCATACCCAAAAAAAGGAGCAATGGGGAAAACCGGCAGCTGGAGAACCTATGAGCCAGAATTTGATAAAAATAAATGTATAAAATGCTTGAGATGCTGGATATTTTGTCCTGAAGGATCAATTAAAAGAAAAGATGATGACTCAATTGAAATTGATATGGATTATTGTAAGGGATGCGGAGTGTGTGCAAATGTTTGTCCAGTTAAAGCAATAAAAATGAAAAGAAAGGGGTTGAAAAAATGAGTGTTATGATTGATACTGGAAATTACATAGCAGCTAAAGCTGCTGTCATGGCAAAACCAGATGTTGTAGCAGCATATCCAATTACACCACAGACTACAACAGTTGAAGGTATTGCTGATTACGTAGCATCAGGTGAATACAAAGGAAACTACATATGTGTAGAAAGCGAGCACTCTGCTATGTCAGCATGTATTGGTGCTAGTGAAGCAGGATCAAGAACGTTTACAGCAACTTCATCTCATGGATTATTTTTAATGCATGAAATGCTTCACTGGGCAGCTCTAGCACGCCTTCCAATTGTAATGGTTAACATAAATCGTGTTGCAGGACCTGGTTGGAATATATGGGCTGATGAGAATGATTCAATAAGCCAGCGAGATACAGGCTGGATACAGTTTTACTGCAGTAGCAACCAAGAGATATTTGATACAGTGATCCAGTCTTTTAAATTAGCTGAACATAAAAAAGTAGTTTTACCTGTAATGATCAACTACAATGCTTTTATCTTATCACATACTTCAATGCCTGTTGAATTACCAACACAAAAAGAAATCGATGATTACTTACCTGAATTTGAAGCAAAATGGAAACTTGATACAGATAATCCTGTGACACATGGGAATATAATTGGCACTCAAGATTATGAAAAAATAAGAAGAGCAATGCAGGATGCGCAAATTTATTCCAAAAAACTAATCCCAGAAATAGCACTTGAATGGAAAGAAAAATTTGGAACTTATCACGGCGGTCTAATTGAAAAATATAGGTGTGATGATGCTGAACATATCTTGATTTCAATGGGCGCAATTGGCGCAGAAAGTAAAGTTGCAATAGATGAACTTAGATCTAAAGGTGAAAAAATAGGTCTAGCTAGATTGAGAGTTTTCAGACCTTTCCCAACTGAAGAAATAATTAAACTTGGAAAACAAGCTGATTTAACAGTAATTGATAGAAATATATCTGTCGGTTCAAGCGGAGCAGTATATAACGAGGTAAAATCAGCACTATACAACGAAGTTGATACAAAAGTTACTGGTTTTATTGCAGGCCTTGGTGGAAAAGATGTACCAT
This sequence comes from uncultured Thermoplasmatales archaeon, assembly GCA_964518165.1. Taxonomy (GTDB): domain Archaea; phylum Thermoplasmatota; class E2; order DHVEG-1; family DHVEG-1; genus CAYZTD01. The sequence continues at coordinate 2,639 of CAZFFN010000007.1, read as the reverse complement.
ACACAGATATTATAAAAATGTGTGAAAAATCAATTAAAGGAAAAGCAAAAGGTCAAATCTGGTATGGTTTTTCAGATGGAGGTAGATAAATATGGCAATTAAAGATTTACCAAAAGAAGAACACCTACTTCAGGGAAATGCAGCATGTCCGGGGTGCCCGGCAACAATTGCGCTAAGAACTGTCCTTAAAGCTCTTGGTAAAAAAACAATAATGGTAGTTCCTGCGTGCTGTACAGCAGTAATTGAGAGTATATATCCACATACTTCATTTGATATACCAGTTATGAACATTGCTTTTGAAGCAGCAGCAGCTGGAGCAAGCGGCATACGTGCTGCTTTAAACAAACAAGGAGATGACGAAACAACAGTTCTAGCATGGGCTGGAGACGGCGGAACATATGATATAGGATTGCAGGCTTTATCTGGTGCAATGGAAAGAAACACTGATTTTATTTACATCTGCTATAACAATCAGATTTATTCAAACACTGGAATCCAGCGTAGTGGTGCAACACCACATGGTGCATGGACTACAACAACTGTTAAAGGAAAAGTAGAATTTAGAAAAGAAATGGGAGAAATAATACAAGCACATCACCCACCATATGCAGCTCAAGCCTGTATAAGTTATCCTGAGGATCTATACAACAAAGTTAAAAAAGCAAAATCAATCAAAGGTCCAAAATATATTGAAATACTTGCACCATGCCCGCCAGGATGGAGATTTCCAATGGAAAAAACAGTTGAAATGGGAAAACTTGCAATAGATACAGGCGCATGGGCATTATATGAATATGAAAACGAAAAAGTAACCTTTAACAAAAAAAGTAAATCTATACTTGAAGGAAAAATAGATAGAAAACCAATTGAGGAATGGATCAAATACCAAGGCCGATTTAAACATCTTTTTAAACCAAAAAAAGATAATGAGACGATAAAGGCTTTGGAGGACCATACAGATCGCATCTGGGAAAGATATAAAAAACTCTACCTATAAGATTTGGAGTGTGAAAAATATATGGAGGCTGTAAAAAATGTTTTCAAAAGAAATGCTGAAACAGAGCCTCCCCCTGCTAATTCTCTGCGGCCTAGGGGCTATAGTTACAGGCAGCGCTCTTAATTTAATGCAGGATTTTTTTACAAAAATACCTGGGCTTTTAGTTGTAATTCCAGCTGTAATTGCAATGCGGGGAAACATTAGTACAGCTTTCGGTTCACGCCTAGGTTCAGCATATCACCTTGGTGTTATCGACAAAGATAATATTTTAAATAATGAACTAAAACAAAACATGATTGCATCGATCACTTTAAGTTTTATTATGTCGTTTTTTATAGGTATTCTTTCTTACTTTATTTCATTTATAATGGGTGTAGCAAGTCTACCCAGCCCACTTGTAATAATTCTGATTGTTACAGTAGCTGGAGTAATATCAGGCGTGATTCTTAGTTTTATGACAATAGGAATTATTTATCTAGTTTTTATGAGAGGATATGACCCTGATAATATAACTGGGCCGGCTCTTGCTACATTTGGAGATATTATTACTATTTTATGTATACTTTTTAGTGCATCTATTGTGGGGGGATTAATCTGATTTACGACTGGAAAAAAATAGTAAAAAATAGTATACCAATACTAACCCTTGCAATATTAGTTGAAATCTTTGCTGGATCGATACTTCAAGTAAATCAAAATATTTTATATGTTTTTCCAGTTTTTTTAATATCAATACCTGTTATGAACAGCGTGGGTGGAAACATTGGAAGTGTTTTAGGTGCTAGACTTGCATCAGGCTTACATGTTGGTTCAATTGAAGGTACATATAAAGATAAACAAATGCAGGAATGCTTATTTACATCAATTCTTATCGGCATTATAACCTATTTTGTTCTAGCAATAATTATATATTCTGTAGCACTATTAGGTAATATAAAAATGAATATCAGCTTAATAGAATTTATTTTGATATTTGTGTTAGCAGGAATATTCCTTGTCTGTATAGTATCATTTTTTAGTATACTAGCTGCTTTTCTATCTTTTAAAAAAGGTTTTGATCCTGATGATATGGTTGCACCAGTTGTTACCACAGTTGGAGATGTTTTAGGAATTATACTATTATTTATAATGATAAGTATTTTTGGAGTTGGAATATGAACGAAAAAAAGAAGAAGAAAAAGAGAAGAAGCATATTTGGAAAGCTTCAACGATCACCCAAAGAAAAATGGAAAAAAGAAGAGTTCACTGAAATTGAATATGAACCAAAATCAGTAAAAGAACTACTCACTGAAATGAAAGATATATCTGAACTAATAATAGATTTAGCATATTCAGCTGTATTATTTGATAACTCTGATATTGCTGAAGAAGTAAAATACCTTGAAGTTAGGATGGACAAACTAAATTACGATATAAGAATGATGGCAATGATGGCAGCTAGAACTAAAGAAGATGCAGAGCAGTTAGCTGGAATCCTCCAAGTAGCTGAAGCTGCTGAAACTATATCAAATACCGCAGGTGACATCGTAAAATTACTTACACGTGAAAAAACTGGGCCAATACTCCCAAGAATACTAAAAAAAGCTGAAGAACAAATCTTTAGAATAAAAGTATCTAAAAAATCAAATGCCTGCAACAAAAA
>CAZFFN010000006.1:0-36838 GCA_964518165.1 uncultured Thermoplasmatales archaeon | reverse complement strand
TATATCCTTCACGGATAATGAAAACTTCATTTGTACATCCCATCCACAAATGGAAAGGTGTATAGATGTTTAAAAATCTAATGTGACAATGTCAAGCTAGATATTAAAACAAATTTAAAGGAATATCCTTTGAAAGATAATGGTGATGCGGGGGATAGTAGAATTATTTGGATATCAACTCAACTTATTGTAGAAGATGCAAATGGAGATATTGATGATGACCTTTTTTTCAATACACATCTTTATGACACAGGTAGAAATCTTGGTGATTGGGAGAGTTTTGAATTAAGTTTTCAATTCGATTACGGTGTAAGTACATTGGATTACAGTAGAATAAATAAGATATCTATTGTAATTCGAAGATGGATACTTTCAGGTCATGATGAAGAAGATGTGCCACTAAATCCGGGAGATTATGTTTTACTAGATAACATTTATTTTACTGATTATACAAATAAGGGTTTTATAAAAAATAACGGTAATTTAGATCCAAGTGTGTGCATAGGTCGTGCATGTGTAGATAGTGCTGAGGATATCAAAAATTTTGTAGGAAAAACTATCAGATATATGGATTCTAGTTTACCAAATGATGAATTTTTAGGAAATGTAATGCTAGTTGATTCTGATACCCAGACTGATCAAGGTAAAAACAAGTTAAACCAGATAAAAACTGAATTTTTAGATTTTGCAGAATATGATAGTGAAAAATACTACAATAGAGATAGTGATGCCCGCCAATCTATTTTCAAAGGTGATAATACAAATTTACTTTTGTATACTGGACATGGATTGTGGAATGGCTATGAAATGGGGATATTTAATAGTGATATCGATAAGTTTGAAAATAATAATCCATTCTTTGAGTATTCAACTGGTTGTTCTGTGGGAGCATTTGACAAGGATGATTGTTATGCAGAGCACTTGACTGTAAAAACACCCAATGGAGCATTTGCTGGAATTTGGCATACCCGAATCTCTTGGTCAGGTTATTATGATGCCTTTGATTATTTCTGGAAAGCTGTATGTAAATGGGATTATACAATAGGTGAAGCTCATCAGTATCAAATAAAAAGTTTAGGCGGATCAGGAAAATTTACTCACACTTTATTTGGCGATCCTGCTGTAAATTTGATTCAACCAACTGATAACAAGCCTCCCTTAATACCAACTGTCCCCGAAGGAGATATAGAAATAAAAACAGGTAAAGAATATGGATATACCACAACTACTACTGATCCTGATGGAGATTTAATTAAATACGGATGGGATTGGGATGGAGATAATGTTGTAGATGAATGGACTATTTTGTATTCATCTGGAATAGATTGTACAGCAGTCCATGAATGGAGCAAAGAGGATATTATTGAAGTTAGGGTAAAAGCCAAAGATGAACACGGTATGCAAAGTGATTGGTCTGAACCTTTAGAAGTTAATATTACAAAGGGGAAATTTAAAACTAAAAATCTTGCTTTTTCTTTTATAAAGGATTTTTTTGAAAATATCTTTGATACTCTTATCTTTATTCAGAGGCTATAAATTTTTTTTACAAAAAACTTAAATCTCTTTTTTAAATTAATAGTTAAAGCTAAATAATACCAGTTATTTAGCCTCTTTTAACCTCTTTAATAGGATTGGTGTTAGAAACCATGGAAAAATTGGAAGATACATATTCTATATGCCCGGCATGTAATAAAGAAGGTAAGATTGTAAAAATTCCTGCTGAGATAATAGAAGAAGATGGTAAGATCTATATTACGAAGAAATGCAAAGAACACGGTAGTTTCAAAGAGATTTATTTTAGTGATGCTGACGTTTATAAAAAATGGATAAAATATAAGGTCACAGGTACTGATTCACCTGATGTAAAAACAAGTGTTTTTGATTACCCTGCTCTTTATGATATGCATAGATCTCAAAGTGTTCTAACTAATTTACTTGTAACAAATAGATGTAATCTTAGGTGCAGCTATTGTTTTATGAATGCTGGAGCCTCTGGACAGGTTTATGAGCCAACTCTTGATGAGATAAGAGAATTACTTGTGCAAGCTAGAAATGAGCGGCCAATGGGTTCTAAAGCCCTACAAATCACTGGTGGAGAACCTACTATTCGTGAGGATTTATTCGAAATAATTGATATGGGCAAGGAAGTTGGTTTTTCACATATGCAGCTTAATACCAATGCTTTAAAACTTGCAGATAGCGCTGAATATTGTCAAAAAATTAAAGAACATGGTGTAAACACGGTTTATATGAGCTTTGATGGTGTTACTAAAGAAACAAATCCATGGATAGATATGAACAAAAAAGCAATAGAGAACATGAGGAAAGTGAATTTAAAATGTGTTTTAGTTCCTGTCTTAATTGATGGAAAAAATCTTCATGAGACAGGTAAAATTGTTAAATTTGCACTTGATAATATGGATATAATTCGTGGTGTGAACTTTCAACCGATAAGTTTCTGTGGTAGAGTTACAAAAGTAAAAGATGAAAAAAGAGACAAACAGCGTGTTGATTATGTTAAAATGATTGAAGCAATGGAAAAAGAATTTGATAACAAGATTTCAAGAGATGATTTTTATCCTGTACCGTTTGTCTTTCCGATATCTAAACTAATTGAGATGCTTAAAGGTGAAAGCCAGGTAGAATTTACTGCTCACCCTGGTTGTGGTGGAGCTACTTATATTTTTGTTGATGATGATGGAGAACCAATTCCTGTTACAAGATTTATAGATGTCGAAGGTTTGCTTGATTTTATTGATAAAGAAAGTCAAATCAAAGGACCACTTAAAAAAATCCGTGTTGCATCAGCTTTTTTAAAACATATTGATGACTTTGTTGATTATAGTAAAGCGCCAAAAGGTTTTGATCTCAAGAACCTATTAAAAGATGCAGCAATCGGTGGAAGCTATGATTCACTTCGAGGTTTTCACTATAAGAGCCTTTTTATTGGATCAATGTGGTTCCAGGATGCATTTAATTTAAATATTGATAGGCTCAAGAGATGTGTTATACACTATACAACTTTTGAGGGGATAGTGCCATTCTGTTTATATAATGGCCTAGGAATTGGCGATAAAATACGTGATAAACATTCAGTTCCAATCAAAGAATGGGAGAAAAAAACAGGTCGGAAACTCAAGGAAGATCTCAGAAAAGATGTTCCTTTAACCTAATTCTTTTAATTTTTTTATAAAATAAAAAGAAAATAACTTATAATATAAACTGATACAGGAAAAAATTCTAAGATATATTTTGGTGATTTATAAATGGTTGAAAACATAAAAAATGAAGCAATCGTAAAAACAGTTAGTTTAAATGTAGCTGAACCAGCAGCAATCGGTCTTTTTGGTCTTGCTGTTGCAGCGTTTGTAATTGGTGCCGGTGATCTTGGGTTAACATCTAGTTTAAAGTCTTTGATGATCCCTTGGGTTTTAATGTTTGGTGCAACAGCGCAGCTTATAGCGTCTTTAATGGAATTTAAAAGAAATAATATATTTGGTGCAACGGTTTTTGGAATATACTCTATGGCTATGTACTCGATAGCTTTGACTCTATTTATTTCAATATTTGGAGGAGGTGCTATTGATGTTGCACATTATGGATTTGGTTTAATTGCATTACTAGTTTTCACTTTAATTGCAACTGCTGCCTCACTTATGACAAATAAAGCATTGTTTTCAATATTAATTGCAGTAGATATTGCATTAATTGCTTTGATACCTCATTACCTTACTGGCACATCTCCTTTTATAGCAGGTGTTTTTTTGATGATTACATCAGTTCTTTCGTTTTATACAGGTGGAGCAATATTGATTAATACTATGGCTGGAAAAAATGTGCTACCTTTAGGTAGCCCCATGTGGAAGCCATAATTTTTTTATTTTTTTTCTTTTACAATTTAATTGATTTTTGATAAAACATCACTTTGACTTATTAACAAATTATCTTTATATGTCGTAATTTTTAAAAAGAGGTAATGTTGAAGTGAATATGATCAATATAAAGCAGATTTTATCTCCAAAAACTGCAAAAATATATGCGGTTCTTTCTCCATTTATATTTTTCACGTTTACAGGGTTGGCTGTTTATCTTTCTCCCTGGTTTAAATGGACCGAAAACTGGATAAGTGAATTAGCGGGATCTATTGGAGCAACTCCTATATGGTCGGCAAATGGTCTTTCTTCATTACTCTTTAACTATGGGCTCATATTTACAGGTTTATTTGCAATTCTTTTTGTTCTTACTATTAGAAAATGCTATATTTTCAAAGACAGATTAGGAAAAGTAGGTTTTTTAGTACTTTTAATAGATATGATAGCTCTTTTTGGAATTGGTATTTTCCCAGTAACTTTAGGAGATGTGCATTACTATCTCTTAATAGTTTTTTTTGGCTTAATTCCTTTTATAATATTATTGCTTGGATATGAAATAGGTAAAATGTTTGGTAAAAAATGGTATTTTATAATATCTATTATATGTGGTGTGTCGATGTGTTCTGTTGGGGCTTTTTTATATTTGCCTGATTTATCTATTTATAGTCGAGCTATTTCTGAATTAATTGCTTTTTGCTCGATTGCAGTTTTGTTTGAAATAATTGTTTTAGAGATTTCTCCAAAACATCATATTTTTAAAAATATTTCATATGGTTCTAGTAGATTAAAAAGTACCAATTAGTGGTATTAAATAGAGGATTAACCGATTTTTCTTGATATTTTTTAATTTTATATGTCGATAAATTATATAAATACGAAAAATTATATATTATAGATAGAAATACTTGATAAATAAAGATATTGCGAAGTGCAAAAAAATGGATAAAGCAAACGAAAATCATCATACAAATAGACCGTTTTTTAAAAAAATAGCATATAGTACATGCTGGGAGGATTTTAATACAATAAACAGTGCTTTAAAAATAAACAAGAATGATAGATTAATCTCAATAAGTTCAGCTGGTGACAACGTTTTAAATGCACTTCTAAAGAACCCACAAAAAATACTATCTATTGATTTTAACCCTAAACAAAATTATCTTTTAGAATTAAAAATAAAAGCAATACAAAATTTAAATCATAGACAATTCCTACAGTTGCTAGGTATAAAAGAATCTTTAGAACGAAAAAATATATACAAAAAAATAAGAAAAAAACTTACAAAAAATACACAAAATTTTTGGGATAAAAATATAGATCTTATAGAAAAAGGAATAACTTACAATGGTAGACAGGAACGATACATCAAACTAATCGGCAGAACTGTTAGAAGTTTTAAAGGAGACGAAGTCTGTATTAATTTTTTGACAATTAATGATAAAGAAAAACAAGAAGAATATTTTCAAAAAAACATTAAAGATTTAGTTTGGGATCTATTTTTCAAAATTTTTTACAGTAAACCTGTAATGTTATTTGCAAAAGACAAACTAGTTTTATCCCAGATTAATGATAACTCAGTTCATACCAAATTCAAAGAAAGAACAGAATATGCAATTAAAAAAATCCCAGTTTATAAAAACCCTTTCACTTCTTTAGCATTAATAGGTAGGTATCTAAATGAGAAATATTATCCAGAATATCTAAAAAAAGAAAACTTCAAAAAATTGAAAAAAAACATTAATAGAATAGAAATTAAGAATGGAAGGTTGCTTGATATATTAAAAAAACTACCAAAGGATTCATATTCAAAGTTTAATCTATCAAACGTTTTAGACTGGATAACAGATGAAGAATTTAAAGAAACAATTAAAGAACTAAAAAGAGTATCAAAAAAGAACTCAAGATTTTGTTACTTTAATACTTTGATCAAGAGACACATCCCAAAGAAAATAAAAAATATAAAATCAGATAAGAAACGGGCAAACAAGTTACTAAAAAAAGATAGATCTTTTCTATATGGGAATTTTGAAATTGGAGTAATACAGAAGGGAGGATAGTCAACTGACATCTAAAAAAGTATGTGTAATAATCAATCCTTATTCTCAAGGGGGTAGAACGAAAATAAATTATCCTTCATATCTAAAACAATTTAAAAATAATGGATTCAAATTTGATGAATATTACACAGAAAGAAAAAAACATTCAACTGATATTGTAAAAAATATCGTCGATGACTATAATACTTTTATTGCAATAGGTGGAGATGGACTACTCCACGAGATGGCTCAGGTTCTAGTACACTATAAAAATAAGAAGTTAGCAATAGTTCCAAGTGGAAACGGAAATATGTTTGCATCTCATCACTGGATATATAACATAAAAGATGCAGTAAAAGCAATTAAAAAACATGATAATGTAAAAATAGATCTAGTAAAAATAACCTTTAAACAAAATAATATAAAAAAAACAGTCTACTCTCATTGTATATTTGGAATAGGCTATATCTCAGATATTTTAAGACTAGCTAATAACTATTTTAGGAAAATTGGGCCGAGTTTGTGTTACCCGATGTCTTCACTTTTTGCATCAGCAATTCTTAAAAATTTTAAATCAAGTTTTATTGTAGATGGTAAAAAAGAAATAATACAAAATACTACTACAACAATTTTTTTAAATCAAGGTCAAGTTGGTCCCTTTAATATTGTTGAAGAATCATCAGATACAGATGGAATACTTGATTACGTATTATTTAAAGATGTAAAAAAAATAGAGTCACTTTTGTGTGTTATAGATACAATTCTTAAAACATATACTTTTGACAAACACAGGAGAATTGGTACTGCAAAAAAAGTAGAGATAAAATTAGACCGCAAAAAAGAGATTATGATAGATGGGGAGATGTATGGGAAAACAAAAGCATTTACAGCTGAAGTTGTACCAGAGTGTCTGAATATCTTATCCAATAAAAATGGTGCCTCTAGATGACAAACAAAAATGATCACAACAAAACAATCGGTGGAAAAGCATACAACTTAAAAGTTTTAAAAAAAAATGGTTTAGTTGTGCCAAAATATTTTGTTATATCTATAAAATTCTATGAAAGTTTTTTAAAACATAATAACTTGGATAAAAAAATAGAAAAAATTTTAGAAAATTATGATTCTAAGGAAACAAAAAAATTAGAAACAATAAGTAAAAAGATTGCTGATTTATTTTTAAAAAACAATATTCCAAAAGAAGACAGAGATAAAATAATTAATCAATTTGAAAAAATAAAAAAACAAACTAAATCTAAATATTTTGCTGTTAGATCCTCTGGTGTATCTGAAGATAATAAAAAACAATCTTTTGCAGGTCAATTTGATTCATTTCTTTTTATCTCTAGAAAAAAAGACTTAATAAATTATATTAAAAGATGTTGGGCTTCAACTTACTCAAAAAGAGCTCTCATATATAGAAAAACAAATGATATGACTCTATCTAATTTTTCAATGGCTGTAATTGTCCAGGAAATGATAGATGGTGAAAAATCAGGTGTTATTTTCACAGCAAACCCTCAGAATAATAATGATGATGAAATAATAATAAATGCCACATATGGAATAGGCGAAGGAATTGTATCTGGGGAATTAAAAACAGATGTTTTTGTTTTTAATAAAAATGATAAATCAATTAAATCAGATATAGCAAAAAAAGAGAAAAAAATCGTTTTTAACAAAAAAACAAATTTTGGAACAATAAAAAAAGAAATTAAAAAAGAACTAAGAACTAACCCTACTCTTTCAAAAAAAGAAATAAAAGAACTTGCACACTTAGCAGAAAAGATTGAGAAAATATACAATTTTCCCCAAGATATTGAATGGACAATTAAAGATAAACAGATATATATTCTCCAGACGCGGCCAATAACAACTATAGCAAGAAAAGGAAAAAACAAGATTATTTGGGATAACTCAAATATTACAGAAAGTTTTCCTGGTATAACAAAACCTTTGACTTTTTCATTTGCAAAGATGGCATGGGGGCATGTATACCGGGAAACATCAAAGGCAATGGGTATATCAAAGAAAAAAATCAAGGAAAACGATGAACTATTCAACAATATGCTAGGCCTTATCCATGGCAGGGTATATTATAACCTTAATAATTGGTATAAGATGCTATTGTTCTATCCTTTCTCTAAAAAAAATAAACAGTATTATGAAGAGATGATAGGGTTAAAAGAAACAGTTGAATACAATAAAAAGAATTCTTCGGGTTTAAAAAAGATATTTCATTTATCAAGGGTAGTTCTTGGAATCTTAAAAAATTATTTAACTTTAGATAAAGAAATCAAACTTTTTCAAAAAAATTTTAATAAAAACTATAAAAAAATTGATGACAAAGATTTTGAAAAACTTAATTCCAAAGAGCTTCTTGAAATTTTTAACTACCAGAAAATAAATCTTATGAAAAACTGGAAGATTGAAGGAATAAATGATTTCTATGCAATGATATTCTATGGTTTATTGCAAAATTTATCAGATAGATATGATCTTTTTACTAAAGACTCAGTTTTTAATGATTTGTTCTGCGGAGAAGAAGATATGGACAGTACAAAACCTACACGTTTTCTTTTCAGTATTGCTAAATATATAAAATCAGACAAAAAACTCTTAGACTTATTTCAAAAAAATAACGAAAAAGACCTTTTAAAAGAACTTAACAAACCTGAGTTTAAAGGTTTAAATAAAAAGCTTTCAGAGTATCTGGACAAATTTGGTTATCGTTTTATGAACGAACTAAAACTAGAGGAAAAAACATTGAGAGATGATCCTAGTTTTCTAATTAGAATCTTAAAAAATTATTTAGATATCAAAGACTTAAATATTGAACATATTCATGAAAATGAACTTAAGAAAAGAAAAACAGCAGAAAGAATTGTAAATGAAAAACTTAGGTTTAATTTATTCAAAAAAATTCTTTTTAATTGGGTTTTAAGTAATGCTAGAAAAAATGTAAAGTACAGGGAGAATCTTAGGCTCTATAGAACAAAAATTTTTGGTGTAACAAGGAATCTTTTTAGAAATATTGGTAGAGATTTTAAAGAAAATAAAATAATTGATGATTTTAATGATATTTTCTATCTAAAAATAGGTGAAATCTCAGATTTTATCAATGGATCAATTAAAGAAAATAGTTTAAAAGAATTAATTAAGAAAAGAAAAAAGGAATATAATAAATTTGAAAATGAAGAACTTCCTGAAAGAATATTTACATATGGTAAAGACAAAGAAAGGATTGTAAAAGATTATAAAAATTCAGAATCAAATCAAAAAAAAGATGTTTTAAAAGGAATTATTGCAAGTCCCGGTGTTGTTACAAATAAAGTAAAAATAATTTTAACAAAAAAAGATGATATCAAACTTAATGGGGAGATTATTGTTGCTGAAAAAACTGATCCGGGGTGGGTACTTTTATATCCCTCTGCTAGTGGTCTACTCATTGAACGAGGTAGTGTTCTTTCACATTCAGCAATTGTTGCCAGGGAACTGGGTTTACCTACTATTGTTGGAATAAAGGATTTGACAAAGAAGATAAAAGAGGGTCAAATTGTAAAGATGGATGCTAACAAAGGAATTGTTTATTTGAAAAATAAGAAAAAAGAAAAATAAATTTTTATTTCTTTTTTTCTGCAAGAACTGTTTTTCCAGAGTAAACCTTGTCTTTTTCTTTAACAATTATATTATAATTTTTTGGAATAGATACATCTACTCTAGAGCCAAATCTAATAATTCCAATTTTTTCAGCTCGTTTTATTTTATCTCCAATTTTTTTATATGGAGCAATTCTTCTAACTATGGCTCCAGCAATTTGAACGACTTCTATTTCTCCATCTTCAGTATCAATCTTCCATGTTAGCTGCTCATTTGTGTCAGCATCTTTTGAGTATGCTGGTTTGTATCCACCCTTTCTATAATCCATTTTTTTTACTTTACCGTTTAATGGGGCTCTGTTGACATGTACATCATTTAGATTCATAAAGATCCTAATTTTATTGTCCTCTCTAAATGGTAAAATTTTTCCATCTGCGGGAGCTACAATTCCATTGGGTTTATCTGGAACTCTTTCTGGATCTCTAAAAAACCAAATAAAAAAACCAAATATAAGAAGAGATAAGGTTCCTGGTATGAATAACAATTTTGTAATATATATTCCTGTTATTAAAAAAATAATAGACAGTAAAAACGGTGTTATAACCCAATGAATTGTTTTTTTTGCAAGCATTTTTTCTCCTTTACTGAATAAAACATATTTGTAGTTAAAAACATTTTGTATGAAGAATCATAAATATTTTTAACTTATTTTAATTAACAACCTATGAGTAATTGATTATAATGGACTTAATTGGTTTTATAAAAAACAAGTTTCCAATCCCTCAATATCTAGTAGTAACATTACTTATTTTTATTTCAATGTATTTTTTTGCAGGTTTTACTGAAAACAAAATTATCCTTTCTATTAATTCAATTCTTGGTTTTTTAATAGTTTTTTTAATTTTTTTTAGGATACGACTTTTTGATGAAATAAAAGATTTTGATGATGATAAATCATTTATAAGTCAATTCATAACTCCAAAAGAATGTAAAAAAATTGCAATATTTTGTATATTTTTAGAAGGGCTTTTATCCTTTGTTATAGGATTCTATGTTTTTCTTTTTTATATTATTGTATTTTTTTACACAATCATTATGTTTTATGATTTCTTCTTAAAAAAGATATTATTGAAAAACAGAGTTCTCTATAACTATGTTCATCAAACATTTACAATTTTGCTTGGTGTGTTTGTTTTTGTAATTTATCATTTTAGTCTTGCAAAAATAAATATTTTGTATATTGTTTTTTTAATATTTGCATATTTTATTATGGGTCTTGTTGAAATCACTAGAAAACTTAGAAGTAAGGATCATCCTTTTTATTACAGGTCCTATGTTTATTTACTTGAAAAGAATCATTTTTTGATTTATTCAATTTCAACATTATTTTTTATAATGGTTTTATCAATTGCAATTCATTTTTTTATTGACTCAGTTATTGTTTTTTATTTGATACATATGTTACTTTTTATCTATGTTTGTTTATTAACTATAGGTTATGTCATTAAATACAAATTTTTTTCACGTAGTTTACTACAAGGTTCATATTTTTGTTATATGGTCTTTTCATTTTTGTTATTAATCATCTCAGTTATTTTAACAAAATCAGTAGAATTAAAAATAATGATCTAAATTTTTTTTATTTGATTTGTTTATGAAATAAAGCATATTTTTTGTATATTTTATTTTCACCGATCAAATTTTTAGCTTTTTTATTTTTTTCATAGATTAGATGATGTAAAACATTTCTTATGTTATTTTCAAATGCAGATTCATATGATTTATATAATAATGCAGAAGCAATTCCTTTTTTTCGAAATTCTTTTTTAACACCGATACTATGAGAAACTAAGATATTTTTTTCATATGGATTAATAAACATTAGATGAAAACCAACTGGTTTTTTATTATAGTAAACAAGATCAACTATTGGATTTACTTCTTTAAAGCCATTTATCATGATTTTTTTGAAAAGAAAATATGATATATCTGAGTATAAAGTATTATTTGAGAATTGTTCAGATGAAAGTTTGTATAAAACCTTTAGTATAGAATATATTTTTTTATTTTCATATCTTTTAATACTAAAATCTTTAGGAATAGTTTCAAATTTATGCTTTAAAAAATTAATTTTTGCATCTGTTAGTGAAACAATATTGCTAGTATATGTTTTGTAAATTTCAAAACCTAGTTTTTTAATAATTTCAGGCATATATCTTGGGTTTTCAGGTTCAGAATATATCTTTTTTTTATCCCATCCTTCTATCATCCATCTATAGCCCAGCCAAATATTATAATTAACTGGTCCGATTATATGTTTGATGTTCCACTCTTTACATTTTTTTTCAATTCGTTCAAAGAGTTGTTTTGCTAGATTGATATCATCAACAAAGTCAATAAAACCAAAAAAAGCAGTTTTTTCTTTTATGTTTTGTACTTTTGGATTTATCATTATTACTGCTTGGTTTTTCTTTGCAATATCAAATTGATCCCATTTTTTAACATATTTTAATATTAGGGCTTTTTTACCATATTTATTTACAAGTTTTTTGATATTTGTATCCATAGTTTGATTTTTTGTTAATCATTAGAGTTTATTAAATATTTTTAAAAAGCTCTTAGTATGCACATTCTTTTTATTATAATTTATAGGCTTTTGTATATTGATAAGTTGTTGTGTGTAGATCTTAAACCTCTTTAGACCAGTGATTTCTCCTTATTTTTTCGAAATTTTGAAGACATAAGTATGTGATAATTTTAGTATAATACTGGCGAAAAGTTTATATTCTATAGTAAACTATAATATATTATGGACACTACAATTCAAATTAGTTCTTCTTTGAAAAAAGAACTCATCAAAAGAAAATTTTTCAATAAAGAAACATATGAAGAAGTTATTTGGGATTTAATCGAAGATAATAAAGAACTCAGTGAACAAACAAAAAAAGAGATAGCTCAATCTCGTGCTGAATACAAAGCTGGAAAAACTCATTCTCTTGAAAAGATCAAAAAAGAGATGAAGAAATGAGTTACAAAATAACTTTTACAGACACATCTAGAAAGCAATTTAGAAAACTTGAAAAGGATGTACAAGAACGAATTATTAAAGCCCTCGAAAGAATAAGAATTAGGCCAGAAAGTTTTGTTAAAAAGTTAGTTGGGGATCTCGGTTATAGATTAAGAGTTGGAGACTATAGAATTATTTTAGATATTAAAAAATCTGAACTTATTATTTTGGTAATTAAAATTGGCCATCGAAAAAATATTTACAAAAATTAAAGTGTGCTAGGTGTAGGCCGTAAGCCCCTTTAGACCCATGTTTTATCCTTATTTTTTACATTTTTTGAAGGCATAAAGTAGAATTAATTAGAATTTATTATTGATAAGTATAAAACCTTATATACTAAAGTAAACATATATTACTTATAGTGATAGTTATGACAAATATGACACTTGCGATACCTGATGAACTTCATAAAATAATAAAAAAACATAAGGAAATTAAATGGACTGAGATAGCAAGACAAGCTATGTGGGAAAAAGCAAGAAAACTTGAAATCATGGATAAAATCTTATCAAAAAGTGAACTCACTGAGAAAGATGCTATTGAAATTGGAAAGAAGATTAAACGGGAAATAGCAAAAAAACATGGCCTGGTTGAATGAAATTAGTAATCGACACAAATTGCATTATTTCTGCTCTTATTAAAAATGGAATTTCAAGGAGAATTATTTTTTCAGCAGCGATTCAATTTATTACACCGGACTATACTCTAAGTGAAATCTCAAAATATAAAAAATTAATATGTAATAAAGCTAAAATAAGATCTAATGAATTTGATATCCTCTTTAATCTAATTTTTGAAAAAGTTAGTATCATTCCAAAAGAAGAATACAAAAAATTTTACGAATCAGCAGAGCAACTTATAGACAACATAGATGATGTTCCATTTATTGCTCTATGTCTTGCTTCAAATGCTGATGGTATTTGGAGTGATGATGCTCATTTTAAAACAAGAAAAGAAATTACTATTTATAGAACAAGAGAATTGGCTCTTGCTTTTGAATTTCATAGAAAATAAATTTATGTTGGGTGTAGGCCGTAAGCCCCTTTATTTTTTAAAAAAAGTAATTTCTTAATCGAATATTTTATATGAATAATCGATTTCAACATCTGCTTTTTTAAACATGGCGGCAACTGGACAGTATTTATTCTGTGAAAGATCAATTGCTCTTTCAACTGCTTTTTTCTCAATCTTTCCATGAAAAATATAATCTATATGAATTTTTGTAAAAACCTTGGGATGATCTTTCTTTTTTTCTCCTCTCAAGTTTATTTCAAATTTAATTGGATTTACTCTTTTTTTCTTTAAAATAGATGCAACGTCACTTCCTGTACAACTCCCAAGAGAAATTAAAAGAAGTTCCATCGGACGAGTTGCAGCGTTACTTCCTCCAATTTTTTCAGGACCATCTATTGTAACCCAATGATTTGTGTCTCCTTTACCTACAAATGTTAACCCTTCAACTTGTTTGATTTTAACTTCCATTAAAAAAACAAAACAAAAAAACCTATATTTCAATCTTTCTTCCAACGCCACCAGAAATATAACTATCCGGATAAAGATTTTTTATTTCTTTAATATGTTTTGTGCAGTGAGTAGGGCATATCAAATCCAGATTTTTAATTATTTCAAACTCAGAAAAACCATGAAGTCCACCTATTAACCCTTTGATTGCACCGTATTCTTGTCCTTTTTTTAGAATTTTTTTAACATCATTATGGGAGCAGCCAGCTAGTACAAAAAACCCTTTTTTTCCTTTTAATATAAGTGATTGTTCATCAACAGGTACACCTTTCATTCTGCCAGTAGAAAATATATTTTCAGAAATTTTAACTGGACCAGATACCGGATTAAATATAAGTTTTTCATATTTTATATCATTAAATCTATAGATTGGTATATTTTTTTTTAAATGCGGTAACAGTTTTTCTAATCCTCCATTATGATCCCAGTGCTCATGTGATATAACTATTTTTGAAATATTATTTGGATTAATACCAAGAATTTTCATGTTGTTAATCAGAATATCTCCATTTGCGCCGGTATCAAACAAAATATTTTCAGAACTAGTTCTAATTAAACAGGAAAAGCCCCAATCTGGTTTAAGATTTTTATTTTTTTGATTTACTGTATTGTCATATAATATGATTATTTTCATTAGACTAATCAATTAATAATTTAAAGAATCTAAAAAACAATGGGAATATATTTGTGAACTCATCAAAAAGTGTAAACTTTTCCTTACTGTTTTTTTCAGCTTTTTTCCACATACTTTGCAATCCATGTATATCTTTTGCTTTTGTTTTGACTCTGTATTCTCCTTCTTGAGTATAAACATGTGTCGTAGTACAAGTTTCACCTGATTTATAAGGTCCAAGCCATTCTGAATGTGTTCCATCATCCCAGTCAAATATATAGTAAATCTGGTCCCCATCTGGATCATGGGTTGATGTACTATATTTTAATCTTTGGTTTATTCTACAGTTATCAGGTCCTTCAACATTTGAAGGTGATGCTGGCGGTTCATTATCAAGAATAGGATTCAATCCATATTTTGCAATAACTGCCATAGCAAGTCTTGCAGATCGTGCTGCATATTCTACATCCATATTTTCAATAGTGTCAGTTTCCCTGTCTTTGTTAATATTCCATGTGTATTCGTGTATAAATATTGAATTAAAACCTTCATTACAAAAACTTCTCTGATCACTAACATGCCCTGTATCATCATCTGATGGAGTTACTTCAAAATTTAAATAAGGTGAATAATCTGGGTTTTGACAAATATCTATTACCTCATTAGTAATCTGGTTTGAACAAGTCTCATAGACTCTTATTTTATTTTCATCACCTTCAATATCGGGTGAAGAATATCCTATCATGTCTAGATTTACTACATTTACAATACTTTCACATGTTTCATATGAATTTTCTGCATAAGCACTACTTCCAAGAAGACCTTCTTCTTCCCCTGAAACTAATAAAAAACGTATTTCATGGTTGAATTCATATTTGCTCATAATTTTTGCAGCTGAAAGAACCGCTGCAACACCTGCACTGTTATCATCAGCTGAAGGCGTTACTGCTGTTGTATCATAGTGTGCCATTAGAATGATTATATCTTTACTTTCTTTTTTTCCAGGTATTGTTGCTTCAATATTTTCACTTACAAAAAGTAGGTGCTTGTATGGTATAATAATTCCTTCCTTAGCCCAGTTTAATATTTTTGTTTCTAACCCCATTTCAAAAAATTCATCTAAAATGTAGTCACGTGCTTCTTCACAACCTTTAGTTCCAGTTAGACGCGATACTTCATAACTTTCTGCAATTTCAACAAGGTCTTCAATATAATTTAACATCATCTCTTGGTCAAGTTCTTCAAGCATTAAACTAATTATATCTTCAGTTTCATTAATAATTATCTTATCAGATGAATCTATTTCTTTATTTGTTTTTTCAGCATTAATTATTGTGCTTGTGCTAACCATGCAAAAAGCTATTACTAAAATTATAATTTTATTTTTCAAAGTGTTACCCCCCAATAGATATCGTTTTTCTTATTTTAAAGCATCATAAAAAGATTGCGTATTAAAAATTCGGCAAAAAGCGAATAAATTAACAGTATTTAATCACATTTAAAGAGATCAGTACTTAGATACCGGTCTCCTCTGTCGGGAAAAATAGTTACTATAACACCTGTTTCTATTTTTTTAGCAGTCTCAACTGCAGCAAGCATAGCAGCACCACTGCTCATACCTGCAAAAATTCCTTCATCTCTTGCTAGTTTTCTTGTCATTTCAAATGCATCTTCAGATTTGATCATAACTTCCATATCTATCTTTGATGGATTATAAATCGATGGAACTATTGCTTCTTCCATGTTTTTTAATCCTTGAATATAGTGACCTGTCACGGGATGAGCACATACAATTTTTACATTAGGATTGCATTCTTTTAAGTATTTACCTACACCCATAATGGTTCCAGATGTACCTATGGATGACACAAAATAGTCAACTCTACCGCGGGTTTGTTCAAGAATCTCACCTGCTGTTGTCTCATAATGAGCGATTTTATTATATTTATTTGTAAATTGATCTGTGCAGAAATATTTATCAGGATATTTTTCAAGAAGTTCTTTAACTTTTAAAATCGCTCCATCTGTTCCTTTTTCTGCATCTGTTAGAATGATATCAGCACCAAATGCCTTGATTGTTTTTCTTCTTTCCTTTGAAACAGTGCTGCTCATAACAATGTTAACAGTGTAACCTTTTATTCCTCCTATCATTGCTAGAGCAATACCTGTGTTACCAGATGTTGCTTCAATAATTGTTTTATCTTTAGTTAATTTTCCTTCTCTTTCAGCTTGCTCTATCATTTTAAGAGCGATTCTATCCTTTATACTTCCACCGGGGTTATTTCCTTCTAGTTTTGCATAAATTGCTGTATTTGGATTAGGATTAAGATTATTAATTTTAACAATTGGGGTGTTTCCAATTAAATCAAGAATGTTATTTCCAATATTTTTGTTTATCATATCTATTTCACCTAAAAATAATTCTAAAAAACTATTTAATACATATGAAAAAAAGAATTAACAACAGCAACAAATTAGATTGTTCATATGTATCACAATATTCAATTATAAAAATCAAAATTTAGTTCTTAAATTTTTTTATAGGTATTTGTTTAATATTTTTTTTAGTTCACCTACAGACTTAGTACCTGTTAAGGTAGCTTTTTCTTTACCTTTTTTAAATAAAATAAAAGTAGGAAGGCTCATAATCTGATAGTTTTTTGCTAGATCTTTATTTTTCTGTGTATCTACTTTTCCAAAGGCAATTTTTCCTTCATACATTTTTGAAAGACGTCTTATACGCGAGCTCATTGTTTTACATGGTTTACACCAGTTTGCATAAAAATCAACAAAAAGTAAAGGATAGTTTTCTAAATATTTGTCAAAGTTTTTTTCATTTAAGTTTTCTACGTATTTAGGCCATTTAATGTTTTCGGGTTTTTCTTTCTCTTTTTTCTTTTTAAAAAATCTCATTTTATCATTATATTTATTCTTTTATTGGAACAAGACATAGAAACTTAAGTGTTTCATTACCTGTATTTAAAAACTGATGCCATTCATTTGGTTTTACAAAAAAGAAATCTCCTTTCTTAAAAGAAATGCTTTTTTCTTTGTTTCTTGCTTTTCCATTTCCTTCTAAGATAAACACTTCATGTTCCCAGTCGTGCCTGTGAAGTGGTGTATGTCCACCTGGTTTTACTTCGAAAAGACGCATAGCAAAGTTTTCTGCTCCATCTTTTTTACTAATTAGCCAGCGTAATTTAGTATCTTTAACACCTTTTTCAGATGGCGTTTCAAGTTCTACATTAGTATAGTGTAAATGTTTCATATTAACCACTTAAATTTCATTTTTTATTTTACTCCACATATCAATTATTTTTTTTGATATCTCCAAATTAGGTTCATATTCAATAATGTTTTTTTCTTCGATCAAAGCCTTTGTAATATTTGTGTCATAAGGGAGTTTTCCAACAACTTTTACGTTTTTATTTTTACAATATTTTTCAATTCGTTCAGAGTTGTTTTTGTTTAAATCATATTTATTGATACATACTAAGGAGGGGATATCAAAATGATCTGCCACATCAATTATTCTTTCCATATCGCTTATTCCAGAAAGAGTTGGTTCAGTTACAATTAATACAAGATCAACACCTGTTATTGCAGATATTACTGGACACCCTATTCCAGGCGGTCCATCAATTATTATAAGATCTTTATTTTTATCCTCTGCTATTTTTTTTGCATTTTCGCGGACTACTGTGACAAGTTTTCCTGAGGCTTCTTCAGCTGTTTTTAGTACAGCATGAGCCATAGGTCCAAAACGAGTATCAGATATATATGAAAAACCTGAATCACGATCAATCATATCTATTGCATCCACAGGACACACATATTCACATACTCCGCATCCTTCACAAAAAGATTTTTTGACAATAATTCTTTCATCTATTGCATCAAATCTACAGTTTTCCACACATTTATTGCATTCAATACATTTATCATTATCAATGTGAGCAAGTTTTAACCCATGAAAACCCATAGTTCTTTTTATTTCAGGTTTTAAAATAAGATATAGATCAGCTGCATCTACATCACAATCAGCAAAAACAGCATTTTTTGCTAGGCTTGCAAAAGCTGCTGTAACACTTGTTTTACCAGTACCTCCTTTTCCACTGATCACTGTGATTTCTTTCGTTTTTTCACCTCCTCTTTGATTTCAACGAAAACTTTTTTGAATTCATGTTCCCAGTTTGATAGTTCTTTTACAAAGGGTTTACCATCTGAATAGAGTTTAGCTATTTCTTCGCTTTGAGGGATTTTTGCTAGAATTGGAATTTTTTCTTGTTGGCAATATAATTCAACCTTGTTGTCTCCTACGCCATCCCGATTAATTATAACGCCAAATGGGACATTTAAAAGCCGAACTGTTTCAACAGCAATTTTTAGATCATTAAGTCCAAAAGGAGTAGGTTCAGTGACAAGTATACAATAATCAGAAGTTTCTACTGTTTCAACAAAAGGACACGCTGTTCCAGGTGGTGCATCTATAATTATATCCTTATTTTTATCAATTTTTTTCTTTAAAGCTTTTAAAACAGGTATTGCTTGTGCTTCACCTATATTTAAAAAAGCCTGATAAAAATCAATTTTTTCTTTTTTACCATGTTCAATTTTCCCAATAGCCCTCATCTTATATGTTATTGCATTTTTAGGACAAACCAAGCTACAACCACCGCAAGAATGGCACAGCTCAGGAAAAACAAGTACTTCTTTTTTGACAACTGCAAGTGCGTTATATCTACAGAACTCAGAGCATTTCCCGCAAAAATCGCATTTGTCTTTATCTATCTCAGGTATCATTACGTTTACTTTTTCTTTTTCAATGATGTCTGTTTTTAAAAATAGATTAGAATTTGGTTCTTCAACATCAAAATCAAAAAACTGAATGTTGCCTATACTTAATGCTAGATTAGTTGAAACCGTGGTTTTTCCAGTACCACCTTTTCCGCTGCCAACTGATATTATCATTTATTCACCTTTAATATAAGTTTTCCAACATTTGATTCTATGTCATTAGCAACTAAAGGACATTTTGCGACTAGTAAAAAAAACACTCTCCTATCTGTAGAGCTAAGTCCTTCATAGTTACCTTGGCCTTTGGATATTACCATATCAGATTTTTCAAATAGTTCTTTGAACTCATCTGATGCATATTCCATCACTATTCCCGGAGTTGATATTTTCTGGTCTTTATCATAAGTTATTACATCTGCTAGTTTATCTATTTCAGCATATTTTGCATCATCAATTAAAACATCATTAATAATAGGATTTTGTTTTACAACATAAGTTATTTTTTTCTTTTTCTTTTTCAGCTTTTCTAAAAGAAGTTTATCAAAAAATATTTCACCAGTGTTGTCAGCTAAGTACAAAATATTATCTGCTTTTTCTAACTCGCGTTTAAAAAGAGGATAGTCTCTATCATCAAACTCTCTTTCTAAAGCTTTTTCTATCATTTCATCAACATTAAACCTGTTCATTGTTCCAAAATCAATAACGTTTCCAACTATGGCAAGTTTGATTGAAGTGATAAGGGCATCATCTGATTCATCTATTTTTTCCTTAAGATGATCAAATAATTTTTTTACCATTTCGTTTGATTCATTTTTTACTTTTTTATAGGGATCACTGTTTTTTGTAATTGTTCTAATTATTCTATGAACTTCTCTAGATAACTCTGGTGGTGATTTTTCAAAATCAATACTTTCTAAATGTTTTAAAACCTCTTTTATAACATAAGTATGTACTTCTTCATCATCAGTTGCCATACGTGCTGCTTCTAAAGATTGCTTTAAAAAACATGGTATACAATCTAGATGTACTTTCATTTAAATTCACTTTTTTTTAAAAATGTTTATGCTTTCCTTGACCCCGGAAGGCGTGTTCTTGACATGCATCTCCTTCGTTTGCTTTTTTTAGTTCTCCATTTTTATATGCATCTATTGTATCTTTTACTGTGCCTCTTGCTCCAATATATACAGTTATTCCAAAATCAGAAAACATACCAATTGCTCTTCTACCAAGGCCACTGCAGAGCATTACATGTACGCCTTCTTTAGTTAAAAGTTCTGGTGGATAACCTCTACCGCCCATATGGTGGCTATCATTTGGAATGACCTTTACATCATTTTCATCAAGATCAACAATTGTATAAGTTGGAACTCTTCCAAAGTGTTCTCCTACTGTTTCATCAAGGCCTTTATTTCCATTTGTTGGTATACATACTTTCATTTTCTTTACCTCATTCCATGATGGCTTCCTACATTAGGATTTTCTGTTTTATTTAAATCTCCTTTTTTGTAGCTTTCGATAGCATCTTTTATAGAGCCTCTTGCACCAGTAAAAATTTTCACTCTACCTGCATCAAGAGTTCTATGTGCGTTTGGCCCGATATTTCCTGTTATCAAAATATTTGCACCGCTATTTACAACAGTTTCAGCAGCCTTGACTCCTGCTCCCCCAAATGCCATGCTGCTTTCATTTGAAATTGTTTTAAAATCCATACTTTCAGAATCTACTATTAAAAAATATTTACAGCGTCCGAAACGCGGGTCAACTTCTGCGTTTAAATCTTTATCTGTTGATGATACTGCAATTTTCATAATTGTTCCTCCCTTTTTCTACCGAATATTAAGGGGTGTTAATAACTGTTTGTATTTTACGCTCGAGTCATTGGTGCGCCACACTTAGGGCATTTCTTGTTAAAACATGGTACAGCCCTTTGATGTGGCTCACGGTGTCCGCAATTTGGGCAATAACATTCGCCTTCAGGACCAAGACCATAACCTGGTCTATTGCGTCCTCTTCCTTGCCCTTGGCCTGTCACTGGCCCAGATCCATCTGGTCCTGTACCATCTCCACCTGGCATCTTATTTTTCACCTCCCACAAATTTTTCTACATTTTCAACAAAATCAATATAGCTTTTTTCAGTATCTTTATTTTTAATATCCATTTTTTTTGCACTATCACCAATTTTTACAATATCTGGATCGAGTGGTATTGCACCTAGGTATGGTATTTTAAAATCTTCAGCTGCTTTTTTCCCTCCACCAGTTTTAAAGATATCTACTTTTTTTCCGCAGTGTGGACAGGTAAATCCACTCATGTTTTCAACAATACCAATTACATTTAAGTTTAATTTTCTAACAAAATTAATTGATTTACGTACACTTACAAGTGCTACGTCCTGAGGGGTTGTTACAATTACCACTCCGTCTACATCTGGAAGAAGTTGTGCGATACTTAACGGTTCATCTCCTGTTCCTGGTGGTAGATCAATAATCAAATAATCAAGTTCTCCCCAATCAACTTGGCCGAGAAGCTGTTTGATTGCACCCATTTTCATAGGACCTCGCCATATAACAGGGGAATCTTTACTAGGGAGAAGATATCCCATCGACATTATTTTTAGTCCTTCTTTTGTTTCTATTGGTTGGATTAAATTGTTTTTCATAACTCCCTTTTCGTCTTCAACACCCATTATTTTTGGAATACTTGGTCCGTGAATGTCGCTGTCTAGAATACCTGTTTTGTATCCTTTTTTTGATAGATACAAAGCTAGATTTGATGAAATGGTACTTTTTCCAACTCCTCCTTTTCCGCTTAAAACTACTATTTTATGTTTAACCTGTTCAAGATTTTTTTTAACATCTATATCGTCTTTTTCTTTTTGCATTTTAATCCTCTATATGTTTTTTTATAGAAATAAAATAAAGATAAGTTTTATTGTTTTTCTTCTGAAAGCTTGTCTAATCTTTCTTTCATAGCCTTTAGATCTTCTTCAAGGGCCTTGATTGTATCTTCCAAATATTTTTTTTCTTCGTCTTTTGTTGGTTCTTGGTATATCGGTCGGTATGGTTCTCTTTCATAGTATGGATCTGGATGGTAGTAATCTCTACGCCAATATCTTCCTCGGCCGAATCCTCTTCCACGTCCAAAGCCTCTTCCGAAGCCACGGCCACCGCGGGGCACTCCTTTTGTATAACCTGGACTGTTATATCCACTGCAGTAACCTAGACCTCTACCTGTTCTTGGACCATACCCTTCTGGACCTGTTCTATCGCCACCTGGCATATTATTCTTCACCTCCTTTTCTTATTTTGATGTATTTTCCATGCTCTATGCGGATTTGATAATCATTTACAAGGGCGTTTGCGAGTTTCTTTCTTGCTTTGTGTAGATCGTTCCAAAGAGTTTTTCTAGATACGCCCATCATTGCTGCGGCTTCTTCTTGTGTGAGATCTTCGAGATCTACTAATCTTAATGCTTCGATTTCGTATGTTCTAATTAGGATTGTAGGTTTAGGGGGGCTTATTTGTTCTTCTGTTGTTGGTGATTCAGTGTCGTATGGATAATTTACCCATCTTCTGCCGCGACATCGCCCTCGATTTCTTCGTCTGCGTCCGCCTCTTGGCATGAATTTTACACCTATTTATTTACTCTATTGAGAACTAATATTTAAATATTTGCTTTATGACGGGGCACTGTCGCATTGCCGACTGATAAACTTCGATGTCGCATACGGCTGATATTCTACATTTTCTAACAAATATAATTATTAAAATACATTCATACGATGAAGTTATTTTTTTATTAATAATTCTTAATCAATTCTCATAATGCTCTTCAAATAGATCTGAGTAATCCCCAATATTTTCTTGATACCAATAATCTATCTGGTCACTTATTTTATTAACATTTTATTATATTTTTCTAGCACACATTATTTTATTTTCATCAGCATTTACAAAACCGATACTTGGATAATTATTACTATCTAAACCCATGTATAACCGAGATCCAAGATCGCTTCCAATATCGACTGTTTCAATATTCCAATCATCTCCAGAGTAAAATGCATATTTTAATTGATCATCACTTCCAACATTATGTTTTCTATAGCTAATATGTGGGTTGTTATTACTATCTAAAGATAAAGAACTCGAATACCCACAATTACCTTCACTATCGACTGTTTCAATATTCCAGTCGCTATTTGAATAATAAGCATATCTCAATTCGTCATTGATAGTATCATAGTAGCTAATATGCGGCCTATTGTTACTATCTAATTCTAAAGATGAAAAATACCCACAATTACCCTCGCTGTCAACTGTTTCAATATTCCAATTTCCTTCTTGGTAGTAAGCATATTTTAGATCATTATCTTTACAGTAACTTATAGATGGTTTGTTATTTTCATCTAAAGAAATAGATGTATAACTTTCCAAATCTCCGCTGTCAACTATCTCTATATTCCAGCTACCTTCGGAATAATAAGCATATTTCAAATCATGATTACTTGCATCATAAAACCTTTTATAGCTAATATGCGGGTTATCATTGTTATCTAGACTTAGTGATGTCCAGTGACCAACATTACCTTCGCTATCGACTGTTTCAATATTCCAATCATCTCCAGAGTAAAATGCATATTTTAAATCATCATTTACATTATCCATATAACAAATATGAGGATTATTATTACGGTCTAACTTTAAAGATGTATAATAACCGGTATCCCCAGAATCATCAACTGTATCAATATTCCAATTGCTATTAGAGTAATAAGCATATTTCAAAATTGAATTTCCATAATTGCAGCAGTATGCCATACAAGGATTGCCATTGCTATCAATATCTAATGAAATTGATGGATCAAATATATTATTACTATCAACAGTTTCAATGACCCATTGAGTAGAAGTAACAATTTCAAACTCTACAGAAAAAACACTATTGCCACCATTAGATATAATATTAATATCATAAGAATAACGTCTATTAGATAGACCACTTGTATCAATAGTTATCTCAATTGTATCATGTTCACCAGTGGATTCTCCACTTACCGGTGAAATCTCAAGCCAATTACAATTTTCTTGTAATTCATAATCAAGTAAACCATCTCCTGTATTCCAAATTTCAAAACTAAAATTATCAATTACACCTTCAGATAATATATTAAAATCATGGCTTTTTGGAGAAAAAGACAAAAGAGGATTATCAGATATAACCTTTAAAATCCCTTTATTATCACACCAAGCAAAATATGAATCTCCTTGATTTTGACCCTTGTATAATACATAAATATCATACTCGCCTAAACCTATATTATCTGTACACTCTAAGAAAACATGTCCTGTTGAATCAGTTATGTTATGTCCGATTAAACTTCCATTAACAAAGAAATATACTTTTTTATCACCTAGTGGATTTCCATTACTATATGTTAAATTTGCATGTAATATTAATTCTTCATTTTCTAAAATAACTTTGTTATCAACAGTTATTTCTGGATAGCTAAAATAAACCCCTATTGGTTCATGATTTCCATCAAGTTTTCTCCCATCTTCAAATTCAAATGGATCTAACCACTTATTATATAGATTTGGATCTCCATTTTTTTCATTATGGATATAACAGTGAGCTGGACCAGGTGGTCCACTGAATGACCCAATATATTTTATATCTCCAAAACTTCTACCCCATTTACCACCATAAACTAACCATTCATATCCATTAAGATCATCAGACGAGGTGGGTAGAATATTTATTTCATCTTTGCTAAATATACATGGTTTAGTACATTCACTAGTGTAATCTGAATAGGGATTATCGCCTTTGTAAAAATAATTAGCATGGGAATTTGAATTTTTATAAAAGAATTTACCTGTTGAAACATAAACAAGTGGATGATTTGTTATTTGATTTTCTCCAGAAATATATTTTTCAACATTTCTCCATTCTCTTTTTTCACCAAAATTAAAATCAAAATTATCAGTATGCTGAGAATATGTAGCATAACGTGGAATAAAAATTGAATCATCTTTTTCAAAAGATATCTGAATCATCTCCATATCCCCTTCATGATTATTTGAACCATCATTAAAATAATAAAAAAACCAGTATTGAATAAAATAATAACCGTCATCTTTTCTTATATGAACATAAGTACACGGTTTGCTATCTTTATCTAGATGTAATGGATCCTTTTCTTCAATATAATAAGTATCTCCGCTATAAACCATAAGATCTTCACTTGTTGGGTTATTAACAATTATTTTATCTAAATTTATATTTTTATGTATCTTTAAAAATGAATTATCAATTATATCAGAAACTGAAATAGGTGTATTATGTCTAGAAGTTGGATGAGTATACAAAATAGGATAATACTCAAAGACCATGTTTTCTAAAACATTCATTTCTTGTGTTGGAATCTCATTTTTTTTATCATTATATATTTCTATTGACACAGTTTTTGTATTGTAATTACCATGTTTATCCCAAACAGTTAAGGATGCAACATAGTTACCTTCTCTCCAGTAGCAGTGGTAAACATTTTCTATTTTATGAGTTATTGTTGTCCTTTTTTTGGATGTTGAAGAACCATCACCAAAATCCCATTTATAATCCTTAATATAGTTAAACCAACCACTAGCTTTTGAATTGCTACCATCAAAAGTTATTGTTTCTAGAATTTTTGCTGAGGAAGGATCAGCATCTATTTCAGCTCTCAGATTAATTGCTTTATCATTTTTAAAAAGATTAAAAATATGATCAAAAACAAGTCTATTTTCATAATTCTTACTATCTTTTACTGCTGAAACATTACTGTTTAACCCCAATATAAGACTCGCTATAATAAGCAATCCTAATATAAAAAATGCCGAATATCTTGTTGTTTTTCCTTTTTTCATAAGAAAGCCCTACGATTGATATAAATAGGTCAAATTTAAATCTATGTGAAAAAATATTATATAAAACATATTAAACTAACTTTAAGACTTTTTATAACACTTTTTTCCATTTATTTCTCTTGCTTATTCACAAAATTTAACAATAAAAACAAAACTATTTAAGAATATCTTGTATAGGATACTTAGCAATGTTTATAATATTTGTATTGCCGTTAGGTTTGTTCATCATACTTGAAATTTTTTTGTTATTAAACAGGACAATAAATAAATTTATGGATATAACGTCTATTTGGCTTATTATAGATTTGTTATTAATTGCTTTAATCTCTTCTTTTCACTTTTTGGATGCTTGGAATGAGATGCCACCATATTTTTGGATATTTATGGTAATCTGGATTTTAATCCACTATTTTATAATCAGACAATTTTTTGAAATTAGAAAAATGTATTAGATTTTATTGTAGTTGCGCTTGATTTTTTCGAGCTTCAATAGCATATTCAGAATCAGGCCATTTATCAACAACACGCTGGTATGCTTGATATACATCTTGTTTTAATTTTCCTTGAGGCATAATAGTTGTAGTTGTCTTTAGTTTAAGTTCTTCATGCATAGCTACCGCATAATAAAAAGCAGATTCCGGATTTGGAACTCTATCAAATGATGTTTGAAAATTTATTTGCGCTCTTTTGAACGCTCGGGCTTTACTTGCCCTGCCCATATCAATAGTACATGCAATATCAAAACCAAGTCTTCCGCCAATATAATCGTTGTATGAAAGTGCTTGTTCACAATCAAAAAGGTTATGAGTACCGGGGTATAATACTTTTACAGTTTCATCTCTGTTTTTTATATTATTTATCAATTTTTCAGCATCGAACAATCTCCTTTCCATACCTTTAAACTCGGATTTATTAACAACCTTAGTAGTTTCTATATAATTTTCTACTTCAGAAATTAATCTAAGAGCTGCCTTTAAATCATTAGCTGCTGGACCAGTAGATTCAACTATATTCTTATCACTTTTTTCTTGTTCGGTATTTTCTATTTTTATCTCAGTTGAAGCTCCGCATTTCAAACAGAACGCTGCATCATCAGGTAGTTCAGCACCACATTTAATACAAAATTTTGACAAATAATTTCCTCCTGATACTAGTAATCTTATAAATCATATATAAATTATTAGTTACTCTTGTTTTTTATATAAAACTCAAGCATGTGTTTTACTTGTTTTGATGGTGATCTATTCTCTTTTTCTGATATTTCTTTAAGCTTTTTTTATCTGTCGAATGCAACAGAAATATTTTATAAGTAAAAAACCAGTTGTATCTGTTGACAGAACTAAAAAAGGGGTACTGTCGTATCGCCGACTGGTAAATTTTATTGTCGCATGCAGCTGATAACATTTTAAGAATTTTTGAAAAGGGAATATTGGGCTAGAAACCTTATATATTTTTATTCTAATAGTAATATAAAAGGTGATTAAAAATGAAAAGAAAAATAATAGGAATAATGATGGCAGCAATAATGTTGACAACAGTTTTTTGCAGCATTAGTGCAAGCTCTTCATTTATAGAAAAAAAGGCTATTGAGTCTAAAGAGAGTAGAACTTTAAAAATCCAAAATGAAATAATCACGATTAGATTTCATGTAGTAGATAGTGAAAATAATCCAATTAAAGGCGCTGTTTGTAAAGTATTGAGTAATCGTTTTGGAGAAAAACTTGATCAAGGAACAACAGGTAGATTTGGTTATTGTACAGTATCTGGTGATTATCTTAGTGGAAACAATGGAGTTAGCGGTTGGGGTATTTTATTACATGCAAATAAAATTGGTTATAAATTAGGTGCTTCAACTATTCATAATGTACAAGGTGGAAAAACATATACCCGAACTATTATATTAAAGGAAAAAGGTGAAAGTAAAACCACTTTTCCATTTGAAATTTTATTAACACACTTTCCAATGTTAAAACAGATTTTAAATTTATAATACTCTTTTTTTTTATATAATTAAGTATCTTAGATAATTTTTTTTGTCTTATTTACTAAATTTTTCAATTTTTTCTTTTTTGACATTTTTCCGCCAAAATATTATTAATGATAAGTCAAAAAATGAATGTAATGCCATTGATTATCATGGCAGTGAGTTGAGGAGTTGTTTGGAAAATGAATAAAAAATTCACAATTATTGTAGCAACGCTATTGATAACTACATCTTTTATGTTAATACCTAGTGTTTGTAGTAATGAAGAACAATTAGATTACAGTCAAGATAATTTTGATGGAGATGGTTACCCGATTAATTATACTTCAGATGGTATATGGGGGTGTGCACAATCATTTAAACCATCTGTTGAAACTTTAACTCGGGCTGAAGTTTACTTAAGAAAGGTTGGAGATGTTTCATTTAATTTAAGTATTGAATTAAGAGAAAGTAGCCCTGATGGCCCCATTCTTGATGAAGCTACTTTCACGCCTGAAAATATCTCTAGTTCATGGGAATGGCTAGAAATAGATTTCAATGATACCAATGTTAGCATAAGTCAAGATTATTTTATTGTAATAGTTCCTGATTCAAGTAATCCAGTTAATTCTTTTCCTTATGAATGGGGTTATGCAAATAGTGATGTTAATCCTAATAGTAGTTTTTATAATACATCAGATGGTGGTTTGACCTGGAATCTAAATAATAGTTTTGATCTTTGTATGAAAACATATGGTTACACTAAAGACACAATTGAGGATATTGGCTATACAATCGGAAATACATCTGAAGGAATCTTTGGTTGTGCACAATCATTTAAACCAACCTGGGAAATTCTAGATTACGCTGAGGTTTATTTAAGAAAAGTTGGAAACGTTTCATTTAACCTATCTGTGGAATTAAGACAAAGCATGCCAAATGGCTCGCTAATTGAGAAAATCAATTTCACACCAGATGAAATAAACGAAGTTTACACATGGTTAGAAATTGATTTTGAGGATATTCATCTTTCAAATGAAGAAGAATATTTTATTTTGCTTCTTCCTATCTCTAATGATTCAAACGATAGTTGCTACTATGAGTGGGTTTATGCTCAAGGAGATGAGTATTCTAATAGTAGTTTTTATAATACGGCAAATGGTGGAATGAATTGGAGTATTAACACTAGTATTGATCTACGAATGAGAATATATGAGTATAACGAAGAACTAGAGACAACTGAACTATCACTCTCATTTATTAATTTAATAAGTTACAATAAAGTAAATGCAAATGTGAAAAATATTGGAACAGTTGAAGCATTTAATGTAAGTTTAAGCCTTTTTGTAGAATACGGATTTTTATCTCATGAAAACGATAGCAGTATTAACATAGACCGTCTAAGTGCAGATGAAACTTCTGAAGCTTTAGAAATTGAAAATATTCGCGGTTTTGGCTTTATCACAGTTACTGCAGAAGCATCTGCTGATAATGCTCCACATGTTGAAACTAGCGTATCTGGCTGGATAATAGGACGTTTTGTTCTCTTACTTGGATACAGTATATAAAAATCATAGATATTTCTGATTTTTTTTTAATCTATTTTTTTCTTTTTTGACATTTTCTACCAAAAATAATATAAACTAGATCATGACACAATATAATATTGTCATGAATTACCATGGCAATAAAATAAGGAGTTGTTAAAAAAATGAATAAAGCAACAAAAAAACTACAAAAATTAGTGGGAAAGAAAACAAAAGTAGTAGTTTCAAAACAAAAGGATTATAATCCTTATAAAAAGAATAGTACAACTTCTGATTTTGGGTATAATTAATTCTCATCTCTATATTATTTTTATTTTTCTTTTTTAGGGTAACATCTGTAAAATAACATTTATATATAAATAAATATAAAATTTTTAATAATAAATGTTAAAAACTAATCGAACAAAACTGATAATTAGTCTTATTCTTATTTTCACATTAGTTTTAAATATATTTCCAAACCAGGTTCAAGCAAAAGAAAATAACTGGTGGGATGAATCTTTTCCATATAGAAAAGAGATAAACATTCCTTTTGATACAAGCATTAGTCAAGCAAAATTCCAGCCAATAGACGTAAATGTTAATTTTGAAAACAACTGCTATGCAAAAAATGAAAAAGAACATTCAATCAGAGTAATATATCAAAAAGAGGGATTTTTCAAAGAATTAGAGTGCCAGATATATGATTTAGAAAAAACAGATGAGAAGCACATTAAAAGCTGCAATCTGGTTTTTTTAATACCTGAAGTTGCTGATGGAAATGAAAAATATTATTTGTACTACAATAACTTACCAATAAACGCACCTGAATATACAGATCATATAAGTGTAAAAAGCTCATATTATTCTTATGAGCCGATATCTGGATTTGCCTTTGTCTCACGATTTTATGAAATAATTGATGAAGGAGAAATTATTTACACGATTTCCCAAGATGGTGAAGGATATGGAACTCCTACTGCTCAAAAAGTAGGAAAATTAAATCCAAACTCTAAAGAGGCTACTCCTCAGAATGGTGAGGTATTTGCTAGTTTTGATTTTTATTATTATCCGGTTACTGCAGTTGAGGCAATTGATTATATTTCAACTAGTGAAAAACTAGTTTCAAAAGAAATAACTATTGATGGAAATCTGATGGTTGAAGTTGGAATTATTAGTAAGACTAATAATGGCAAAGTACAAACAACTGGTAAATACAAATATTACCATAGCCCAACAGATGATAAAAGAGTACATGTAAATATTAAACATGAAACAAATGACGAAATAAAACTTCACAAAACCGCAGATATGAATGGAGTATTTGCACGTATTAGAACAGGGGAAGTAAAAAGCAGTTCAATAAAAGACTTAAACTTTGGAAGAATCTATCCATATTTTCATTTTTATGACGAAAATAATAATTTCTGTGAATACCCGTTAAACGGCAATCAAGAAGGCACATTCAAAATCATAAATACAAAAGATGATATTGATCTAGGAGAAAAATCCTGGGTATCTTTTGATGAAGGAAAAACTGGTAAATCACATGGACTAATCATTGAAAAAACTGAAGTTTTGAAATCAGGCGAAGATGAAAAAGACGGAATACAAATGAATTCCTTTCAATCAACTTATCCTAATCTCCCGGGGCTTGATACAAAATCAATAGGAGTACAATTGATAAGGAATTACTATGAAGAAAATGGTGTAAGAGATGATTTAATACCAAATAATTATTTGATAGAATATAACGCAGAATTTTTTTCATCAATAGATGGAGGATATACAGTTTTTGAAAAGGAATCAGATATATTCAAAAAACTTGTTGAAATAAAACCAAAGAATTCAAAAGAATTATCAGAAACATCAATATCGAAAGACGATAATTCTTTAACGATATATGTACATAATGATAAATCATTATCGCTTGGTTCAATTTTTTCTGCTCTAACCGGAAAAAAACTTCCATATGTCAGCGTAGAACTATACAAAAACAATTCTTTTATAAGTTCAGGTCTAGCAAATAATTTACCTATTAGGTCAACAGGAGAAATTCAAAAAAATACTGGTTTAAAAAAAATAGGTTCTTTTCTATCAATTTTAGACTGGAGAAATTTTTCATTATTTAAAAAAGTTAGATTTTCAAATCTAGAAAAGGGAACGTATCTATTAAAAATATTTAGAGAAAACTCAATTATTGGATCTGAAAAAAAATACATTGGTTTCAAAATACTAGATTTAGATGGAGATGCTGAAACAAAAATAATCTGCAGACCGGAAAGTTCTTCATTTTTATCAATTGTTGATCAGAATAAAAACCCAATAAAAGATGTTACTTGCAATCTAAAATATGATGATTTTGTTGTATCAAGTAACTCATCTGATGATAAAGGAAATGCAGAATTAAAAGCACCGTTTCTACTAAATAAACCCTATGTTTTAAATGTTTTATATAAAGGAAGAGTTGTTTTTGAAAAAGAAATCGATCTCAAACTTCGAAATATTTTATCTCCAATCAAAGAAGAAATTGTAATTGAAAATTATGATTTAAACTTAAAAATAACTGACACATGGGGAGAAAAACCCTGTTTTAATTTTAATACAAAATTAAGATATTCAAATGATAACAACGATTATAATTTAAAAACTGACTTAGGTTCTAACAATAATGAATATCAATTTGATTCTTTAATTCCTGGTTCATATATTCTTTCATTAAATTACCAGGACTTTAACTTTGAAAAAGAAATAGATATAAAAGCATCTGATGAAAATTTGGATTTTGTTTTTCCTGTTGAATACACAATTAATTTTAAAGCATATGATTCAAGAGGATCAGATTTAAAAGATTTCAAAGTCGAAATCTCACGGGGAAACAGAAAAGTTAGTATCAATTCAATTGACTCAACTAAAATAAATATTCCACCTGGAAATTATTATATAAAGATAATTTCAGATGAAAAGATTATATCCAATAGAGAAATACAGGTTCTAAATGATAATACAATAGATATAGTCACAAGTAAAGAACCCTCTTATCCCGCATATTTTACAATTTTATCGATAGCATTAATCGCATTATTTGGAATTTTATATATTAGAAAAAAGAACTATCTTTCTTTTTCAAAGATACTTCTTATAGGCCTAAGCATAATCGCTCTAGTTTCACCATGGTGGGTAATAAATGGTACATCAGACTCTTTTAAAACAAGTTATAAGATGTTTTTAAATCCAGCAAGTATAATCGGTTATACAGAGGGAAATAGTGTTAGTGCAGGTGAATTATCACAGCTTCCTGAATTATTTATTCTTGCTCTTCAAATGGTTTCATTTTTGATTTTAATTGGCTGTATTTTACTTGTATTAAACTTAATTTTTGAAAAGTATAAAAAATTAAATTTGAACAAATATACTCTTTTATCAGCAGTTTTTTGTTATATTTCTGCAGTTATTATTTTTATTTATGCAGCTTATCAATTTGCTAGTGTAAGTGTCGGTGGATTTATTGGTTCAGGAAACTTAAATTTTGATGTACCTGGTAGATCAGCAGAAACTATGTTTTCAAGCAGTTGGGGTCCAGGTATTGGTTTTTATTTAGTAATTATAGGTATTATCTCTATAATTTTGTTTTTGATTTATAAATTTAAAAAAGAAACAAAAAAAAGTATTAAGGATATTTTAAAGAATAATTCTTCTCAAAAGATTAACCTTAAACACTAATCTTACATTCCAAATACCGAAAATGAAACTTATATCATGGAATGTAAACGGAATAAGAGCTGCAGATAGAAAAGGGCTTTTTAAATGGTTTCAAAAAGAAAAGCCAGACATATTATGTCTGCAGGAAATAAAGGCAAAACCTGATCAATTTCCACCACATTTGAAAAACACTCCAGGTTACAATGTTTATATAAATTCAGCTGAAAGAAAAGGTTATAGTGGAGTTACAACTTACTCAAAAATAAAACCAAAAAAAGTTAAACATGGTTTTGGAATAG
Source organism: uncultured Thermoplasmatales archaeon (assembly GCA_964518165.1). Taxonomy (GTDB): domain Archaea; phylum Thermoplasmatota; class E2; order DHVEG-1; family DHVEG-1; genus CAYZTD01. The sequence goes on along the minus strand of CAZFFN010000006.1, from coordinate 2,933 downwards.
AAAAATTTGATTCCGAAGGAAGAACACTTATCACTGAATTTGATGATTTTGTTTTATTTAATATATATTATCCAAATGGAAAGAAAAACCAGGAAAGATTAGACTACAAACTAGATTTCTATGATACATTTCTATCATATGCTGATAATTTGAAAGCAGAAGGAAAAAATATAGTTGTATGTGGTGATTTTAACACAGCGCATAAAGAAATCGACTTAGCACGGCCAAAACAAAACGAAAAAATCTCAGGTTTTTTACCAATAGAGCGTGCATGGATTGATACATTTTTAGACCACGGGTATGTTGATACATTCAGAAATTTCAATAAAAGTCCAAATAATTATACATGGTGGAGCATGAGAACCGCTGCAAGAAAAAGAAATGTAGGTTGGAGACTAGATTACTTTTTTGTAAACACTGAATTTATAAAAAATGTAAAAAACGCTTTTATTATGGATGAAGTAATGGGATCAGATCACTGTCCAGTGGGAATAAAAATTGAGGTGTAAAAAATGAAGGAATCACTTGATTATATCTATAAAGAACAAAAAGAATTATCTGTTCTAGGTGGAATTGGAGCACTAATCGGCTGGGATCAGATGACTTATATGCCAAAGAAGGCTGCAATTGATAAATCAGAACAATCAGCACTTCTCTCAAAGATTGCACATAACAAAGTTATATCAGATAAATTCTGGAATCATATTGAAAAACTAAACACTGAAACTATCTATAAAGATCTCTCAGAAAAAGACAAAAATGTTGTAAAAAGACTATATAGAGATGTAGAAAAGTCAAGGCGTGTTCCATCTAGTTTTGTTGAAAAAATGTCGAAGATTACAACTCTTTCCTATCAATCATGGGAAAAAGCTAGAGAAAAAAATGATTTTAAGGTTTTTTCACCTGATCTAAAAAAAATAATTGATCTAGAAAAAGAATACTGCGGTTTTTTTGATATATCTGGTCCAAAATACAATACTCTACTTGATGACTATGAAGAGGGAATGACTGTTGATAAATTAAAAAAAGAATTTAGCTATTTAAAAACTGAATTAGTAAAAATCCTTGATAAAATAAAAAAAACTGATATTTTTCAAAATCAAAAAGAAATAGACATAAAAATAAATATAGAACAGCAGAGAAAACTATGTAACATGGTAACAAAAAAGATGGGTCTACCCGATGATAAAACCCGTCTTGATGAATCCACCCATCCTTTTACAACTAGTATGGGTGACAATGATGTCAGAATTACAACGAGTTTTAAGAGAAAAGGACCTCTTTTTTCATTTTTTTCAACAATTCATGAGGCAGGACATGCTCTATATGAACTAGGTGTTCCAAAAGGAGAATATAAAAACACCGTTATATCTGATTCACCTTCTCTAGGTCTTCATGAATCCCAGTCCCGATTTTGGGAGAATATGATAGCAAGAAGCAGTTATTTTTGGAAAAAATTTTATCCCGAATTTAAAAAAACAAGTCCAGATGCATTCAAAGATATTAGTTTTGATACATGGTTCAATCTTGTAAATCAGGTTAAACCATCACTTATTCGTGTTGAAGCAGATGAATTAACTTATTGTTTACATGTAATCCTTAGGTTTGAAATTGAAACTGATTTTATGGAGGATAAAATCAGTGTAGATGACTTGCCAAGTGTTTGGAATGAAAAAATGGATGATATGCTTGGAATTGTTCCGAAAAACGATTCTGAGGGGGTACTTCAGGATATGCACTGGAGCGGTGGAAGTATTGGTTATTTTCCAACATATGCAATTGGATCAATTTACTCAGCGCAACTCTATAATCAAATCAAAAAAGAAAATAAAAACCTTGAATCTGAAATTGAAAATGGTGAGTTTAAAAATATTTTAGGTTTTCTTAGGAAAAATATCCATGAAAAAGGAAGAGTTAAAATGGCTGATGAGATAATAAAAGACTGCTGTGGAGAAGGACTTAATTCGAAAGTTTTTGTTGATTATTTGAAAGATAAATATTATGATATTTATCATGTTTGATTTTTATTCCAAGGGTTCAAATCCTTCACCTGCACTATTTTGTTGTTAAAAATTTTTTAAATTCTTAAAAATTATATTGTTATTATGAAATCTAGTCCTGTTAATATTTGACCGATATATTTATATATTTACACAGTTTACACATTATATAATAAATAATGTGAGATGAATGTATGGCAAATATTACCATTTCAGTACCTAAAGAACTAAAAGCAAGAATGAATAAATTTCCAGAGATTAACTGGTCTAAAATGACAAGGATTTTACTTTCTCAAAAAATAAAAAGACTTGAAATTTTAAAAGAACTTGATGAAATGCTTGCAGATAGTAAATTAACTGATGAAGATTGTAAACAACTAGGGAAAAAATTAAAAAAAGAAATTGCAAAAGACTATAAGGAATCATCCTAAAATGAAATTAGTAGTTGATACAAATATTTTATTTTCTTTTTTCAAGGCTGATTCAGTAACGCGTAAAATGATGGTTGAAAGTTCAATTGATTTATATGCTCCACAAAAAACATTTTTTGAACTAAAAAAACATAAAAACTTAATTTGTAAGAAATCAGGTATTGAAATAGATAATTTTGATAAGATTATAGATAAGTTAAAATTATTTATAAAAATAATTCCTAAATCAAAGTTTTCAAAATTTTACAAAGAGGCAATATCTTTTCTTCCAGATAATGCAAAAGATGATGCACCTTTTGTAGGTCTTGCATTGTATTTAAATATACCACTATGGTCAAATGATAGACTTTTAAAGAGGCAGGAAAAAGTGATAGTTTTTTCTACCTCTGAAATAATAAAAATATTGTATTTGTTTAGCTAATCTGTTAATTCTGCTTTGATAAAATAGAAAAATCCTTCTGCTATGAGTCCCTTACATCTCAATTGGATGGATGGGATGCAG
>CAZFFN010000005.1:0-32730 GCA_964518165.1 uncultured Thermoplasmatales archaeon | reverse complement strand
TTAGGAATTCTTTTTTTCTTTCCAGTCCAATAACCGCAGTTTTTACATCTAAATTCAATAGTTACTTTTCCGCCCCAAATAGTCTGGTTTTTAACCTTTTTTAGTTTATTTCCACAAACCGGACACTTGTTCATACTTTTCTTCGGGTCGCCCTCTCTTGAGTGTATTTCAATTGTTGCAAAATTACTATTTATAGCTATATTTCTAAGTCTACTTGGACTGATTCCATATTTCTTCTTTTTTTTGTTAAGTTTTTCAGTTACAAGTTTTTTTAGTTTTGTTTGTGTATTAATCGATCTGTTCTTTTTTAAAACCGTTTTTAGAGCTTTCTTTATATCCTCATCTGATGCAATATGATAACTCATGACAAAGCTTGATATAAAGTAATTCCTTAAAACATTTTAGCGAGGTATAGTGTTCAATAGATCAGTTCTACTAATAATTCCAACAAGTTTTTCATTTTGTAATATTGGTAATGCTCCTACGTTATCTTTAAGCATTACATCTGCTGCATCTTTTGCTGTTTTATTTTGATCAATGAAAATCACAGGTGATTTCATAGCATCTTTAACTAGTAACTCATCAAGTCTGTGTTTTTGTTTTCCAAGTGGGTATTGTCTTTTTAATTCAGCAAGAGAAAAAGCTATTTCATTATCTGAAATTATTCCAACGAGTCTACCATTATCAACTACTGGAATTCTTGCGATATTTTCATCGATCATAATTCTTCTTGCATGAATTACTCTGTCATCAGGTGAAACAGTAAAAATATCTGTTCTCATAAAATCCTTTATTTGTTTTTTACTTTTAACTAAATGTAGTAGATCTGCTTTAGTAACAATTCCCTTTAAATCTTTATCTTCAGTTACACATAGCATAGTTGGCCCTTTTTTACCAACTTTTTTAAGAATTTTTTTAATATCTGTCTCTGGTGTTATACATTCCACGTTTTTATCAGTCATACTAGACGCATATAGTTTTGATGGTGGGACTCCTCTTTTTCTAATGGAACCGAGTTTATATGCAATAATATTATCTGTTATCATCCCAACTAGTTTTTTATCTTCAAGAACCGGTAACTTTGTTATATCATTTTTTTCCATTAGTGTCATTACATGTCTTAGGTTTTCATCTTTGTCTACTGATATTATATCTTTTGTCATCACATCTTTTACTTTCAAATATTTTTCCTCCATTAATTTTTGTAAAACTAAAAAATTATTTTTTTATTCATATTCAAGTGCGTCAATACAATCCTCACATAAAATTCTTCCATCAATGTTTTTAAGATTTGCTGATAGTGTTCCGCAGTCTTCACATTTACCTGAAAAAATTTGCTTTTTATAATATGTTTCATCTCTAGTTTTTATATCGTACCATTCTCTAGAAATTTCATGAAGAATTGGTGATATTATTGAAATGTCTCTCTGTGTAATTATACCTATTAGTTTATCGTTTTCAGTAACTGGTAGTCTTCTAACATTGCATTTACCCATTATTTTCATTGCTTCTTCTAAAGAAATATATGGATCAGCAATCATTACAGGGGTACTCATTACTTCAGCAACACTTGTTTCTTCTGGTTTTTTTGTTTCAGCTACAACTTTTTTTAAAATATCGCTTTCAGTTAAGATCCCAACTGGTTGATTGTTTTTTACAACTATTACATTTCCAATTTTTCTTTTTTTCATGATTTTTGCTGCATCAAAAACTGTTGTATCAGGTTTTACTATCGCTAGATTTGTTTTCATTGCTTCTTTTACTATTACTTCTTTACTCGTGTTACCACCTCTATTGTTTTTTGCCCTAAACATTATAACCCTTCTTTGTATATTATTGTTTTGCATGAGCGCTAGTCAATACGAAAGGGAATTTAAGGCTATTTTAGAAGGAGAAAATAAGATTCTTAAAAAAATCACAAAAACTTGTTCAGCTATTGAAAAAGATAATTATCTAAAGATTTCAAATAAACCTTTTGCTGTAATTCGTGCTGCTGGATCTTTTGGTGTGGATTTAGTTGCAACCCGGGGAGATATTTCTTTTTTAACTGAAGTAAAGACTAGTAAAGTAAGGACCTTACATTTTAGTAGCATAAGTGGTAAACTTCAAGAGCAAGCCGATCAAATGATTGATCTTTGTGAAAAAACAATGACTCTACCGATTTATGCATTTCGTTTCAAGGGTTTTAGAGGAGACTCTTGGAGGATTTTTACACTTGATATTAAAAATTTAAATGGAAGAGCTAAAATTGTTCATAATAGAATTCCAAAAATTGAAAAGACAAAGAGTGGAAATTTTGTTATGAAATGGGATAGGGGTATACCTCTTTCGGATTTTATTTCCTATCTTTGTAGATAAATTTGGATTTTTAGGCGAAAACTATTATATCCTACAAAATATAAAACTCCTAACTATCTTATTATATAATTATGGAAAAATATTTATAGTGTGTTCAATATAAATTATATACCAATAAAAGAGTAATTTATTTATTATAAAACTTGTGGTAAAAATGAATAAAAATAAACTTTACAGTTCGATCAAAACTTTTTTTGTTTTATTCTTTTTACTAATTTTTTCTCTGACATCCTCAATTAATTTTGCAGGTGAGTTTAAAACTTCTGATGCTTTTTATCCAACTTTTGATCTCAAACTTGGAAATCTGCCCAAGGATAAGATAATTCAATATATGCTTGGTAATGATAATCTAAATGATTTTGATGTTTTTATTAAAGATCAGTTAGATAATGTTACATGGTGTGATAATGGGTTATTCTATGATCGTATAGCATTTTTTAAAATGACGGTTACTAATGAAGAATCCTATGATATGTATGATGTTGAGTTAAAAATAATAATACATTCTAGTTCAGAGGGAGAATCTTGGACCTATCTACATGATTGTTCATGGATCATTCCTCATACAGAATATGATGAAGAAGGAAATCTAATTTTGTCTTATAAACTACCTGTTATACCTGCAGAGAGTATCAGTTTTTTAAATCCAGATGAAGAAAAAGATTATGTAGTCTTTGCATTAAAACCTCCGCAAAATTTAGATGCGGATAGTGGTCAAATCGAAGGTAAGATACTTTCAACAAGGAAGCATACATTTACCGAGTGGGATTATCAGGTTGCTCCTCATATGATGGATACAGTGAATCTTTCGTCTAGTTACGAACAAGTAATTAAAAAAACAATATCTGGTGAACCTATAGGTGGATCTGAAATATATAAATATTATACTATCGGTGATAAAATAGAAGTGACAATGGATCTTGATTTTTATATTAATGTAGAAGCAGATTATTTTTTTTCAGATCTAGAGTTTATTGAATACATTCCAAATTTTTTAGAAATTGATGTAGAAAATATTAGTAATGATCAATATACAAACGTAACCTATGAAAAGTCAAAAAATAGGATTAAGTGGTCTCGAGAAGAAATGAAGTACAGTATTCCTTCAGTCAGTTTTTCATTTAGTTACACTGCAACAATTACAAAAAACTCTTCGTTTAATTTTATTTCTACTGTTGTTGATTTTTTTAACATTCAGGATCTGTATTGGATGGGTATAGAATGTGATATGTATAGACCAGTTTTATTCATGCCTGAAGAGTTTTATGATTTTGGAAGTTTGTCCGTAGATAAGACTTATTCCACCTTTTTCCAGATTTACAATAAGGGTAACGGTACCATATCTTATGTTATAGAGGAAGAATGTGATTGGATGGAAATATATCCAAACTGTGGGACCCTTACTAAAGAGCATGATATCATCCATATAGATGTTAATCCAAAAAATCTAACTGAAGAAGAACATGAGGGCAAAATAGAAATTCTATCTAATTTTGGTAAAAGATTATTCAAAATATTTTTAACTGTTAAATCTGGTAATAATAAAGATTTATCAAAGTTTGAAAAAGGTTTTGTAATATTTGATTTATTCTTAAAATTGTTTGAAAATAAATTATTAACTGATTTTATAAAAAATAGATATAATATTTTTATTGAAAATAACATAAAAAAAGATGTTGGTTTAATTGAATAAAAAAATAGCTTGTATGATAGTTTCATTCCTTTTTTTATCAGTTTTTTTATCAAATGCTCTAGCTAGCAAGATAGATATAACATACGATAAATCATCTTTTTTTTATACAAATTCAGGAGAAAAAGGATATTGGTATGAAGTTCAAAAGATTTTTTCTTCAGATTGCGGAAAAAATGATTATTTTGGATGTTCTGTTGATATTGATGGTTCGTATGCTGTAGTTGGGGCAAAATATGATTCAACTGGTTCAGCATATGTTTTTTATGATAATAATGGAACATGGATTCAACAGGCAAAATTAATCCCATCTGATGGAGAAGTTGATGATTATTTTGGGTGTAGTGTTTCAATTTTTGATAAAAAAATTATTGTAGGTGCATATGGAAAAGATGAATCTGAAGAAGATTGTGGTGCTGCATATATTTTTAAAGAAGATAATGGTTCATGGATTCAAGAAAAAAAATTAACAAATCAGTCTTTAGAGAAATATGATTGTTTCGGCTATTCAGTTTCAATTTTTAAAAATTATGCCATAGTCGGTGCAATTGGAGACGATGAAAATGGAACAAACGTAGGAGCGGCATATGTCTTTAAATACGAAAATAACACCTGGTACAATCAAGTTAAACTAATGCCGCGCCATCTTTATCATATAAAGAATGCAAATTTTGGTTATTCTGTTTCAATTAGTAATGATACCGTGCTTGTCGGCTCAAATAAATATAATAGTTATCCAGAAGAAGCAGGGGCAGCTTTTATTTACAGTAATAGTGATGATTCATGGAAACTTATTTCAAAAATAGAGTCTTTAGATCCTAGACCATATTATCATTTTGGAACATCTGTTAAAGTTAATTACGAAAACGTTATGGTTGGTTCTACTGGATATAATGATGTGATAAATAATAGAGAGGTTGGTTGTGTTCATTCTTTAATTTATAAAGATACTAATAATCTATTGGATAAGAAAATTATATTAGCGAACGACCTCGGGAATTATGATTATTTTGGGTGTTCAATTGATATTTTTCAAAATTTTTCAGTAATTGGTGCAAAAGGAAAGGATAATTTTGCTAAAAACTCGGGTTCTGCGTATATTTTCTTTAAAGATGATGATTGTTGGATTCAAGATGCAAAATTATCTGCATCTGATGGAGAAATTGATGATTATTTTGGTTGTAGTGTCTCAATTAGTGATGATTTTGTCTTAGTTGGAGCAGAGGGAAACGATGAAAATGGTTTAGATTCTGGAGCTGCATATCTATTTACTGTTAAAAAAAATAATTCTAAGCCAAGTATCCCAAATAAACCAGCTGGTTTTAATTTTGGCAGAACAAACGTTTGTTATGAATTTACTACCAAAACAGTTGACCCTGATGAAGATAAAGTTTATTATCTATTTGACTGGGGGGATCAATCAGAATCTGTTTGGCTTGGTCCATATAACTCAAATCAGTTATGTATTGCAAATCATAGTTGGAAACATCAGGGTTTATATAACATTAGAGTAAAATCTAAGGATATTTATGGTGCAGAAAGTGAGTGGTCAGAAAATATAAAGATATTTATCCCGATTAAACACTCTCCTAAAGTTAAATCTAACCTATTATCTTTCTACAATTTTAAAAATATACTACTAAAAACATTTAACATATACAATGGAAAGATTTATTAGATTTAAAATATATAAATGTACTATACATAAAAAAGGAAAATATAAAATGAAAAGTAAGAAAATATCAATCAGTATAGTAATTCTTCTAACTTCTTTATTGTTAAGTATAAATATACCAGCAACTAATATTCAAGAAAATGATTTTTCTACATGGGATAAAATCTATGGTGGAGAATTTGAAGATCGAGGTAGATGTATAGTAGAATTTAATGATAAAAATTATATTATAACTGGTTCCTACGGTAAATCAGATGGAGAAAAAACTAAGGGTTATTGTATTATTATTGATCAATACGGAAATATGAAATTAAACAAAACAATTGGGGAAGATAATGAATTTTGGGATGCTGAAGGGATTAGTGAAGATAGTTTTATTGTTACTGGCCGTAGTGGAAATCATTTTCATGTATATGGTTTGAATACTAATGGTTATTTGCTAGGAGGTCATGGATTTGGTGGCAGTTCTTGGCATACAAATGTTCATGCAATGGTAAAAACAAATGATGGTGGATTATTATTTTCTGGTTTTTATGAAGATTGGTATGCGAAATCAGGTAAAGTTTACACTTACTATGGCATATTAATTATTTTAAAAAATCAAGGTGTATGCATGCCACTTACAAAAAGTCACATGGGTGATGATGCTTTTCCAGAGGGTAGATTTGATATGAAAAAAACAAATGATGGTGGTTATATCCTTCTTGGTAATAGCAAAAAACAAAATAATGATATTGTTCTTATGAAATTAGATAATTCATATTCTGTGCAGTGGGAAAAAAGGATTGGTGGAGAAGGTAGTGAAACTCAATATTCAGTTCAACAGACAGATGATAATGGTTTTATAATAACTGGTTATATTAAAGGATATAGAACAAGTAACAAGGATCTATTGTTAATTAAAACCGATCCCAGTGGTAATACTTTATGGTCTAAGAATTTTGGAGGTAGAGAAACTGACGAAGGACATTATATTGTTCAAACTGATGATGGCGGATATTTGATAACAGGTAATACAAGCTCATATGGTCTTGGAAAAAATAATCTTTGGCTTTTGAAAACAGATGAAAATGGAACTCTTGAATGGGATAAAACCTTTGGTGAAATTGATGATGAGTCAAATGGGGAATATATTCTAAAATTAGATGATGGTTTTTTTGTTTTAGGTAATCTTAATTCTGATATTTGGCTTTTGAAAACAGATGAAAATGGAAAAATCGGCTCAACTCCTTCTATTCCTACTATTGATGGACCAAAAAAGAATGCTAAGAATAATGCGTCTAATTATACAATAAGCTCCACCGATTCAGATGGCGATAATGTTTATTATTACATAGATTGGGGAGATAAACAATATAGCGATTGGTTTGGACCCTTTGAATCTGATGAAGAAGTAACAGTTGAGCATACCTATGGTTATAGAGATGACTTTCAAATTAAAGTTAAATCTAGAGATAAGTATGGGTTGGAAAGTGATTGGGGTGTTTTTCAGACAAGTATTGCTAAAAATAAAAGAAAAACTAATTCAATTATAGATTTTTTTGATAGTTTACCATTATATTCTATATTTCTTGATTTTCTAAGTGAACTAAATTTCTTAAAATTTTTATAAAGAAATCTAAGTTAAAATATAATATAATAAAGTATTTATAATATGAACAACATAATTTATATATAGAAATATAAATAGGTATATTTGACAAAATTATCATTAAAATAATTAATTCCTTATAAACAAGATTTGAAAATAATAAAAATCTGGGATAATATGCTATCAAATAAAAAATCTAAAAAATTATTAATTTTATTTATTGTATTTTGCTTAATATTTACTGTTTTCCCATCAGATATTTTAGCTCATAATGTAACAATTAAAAAATCAACTGGAACAAACGAAAACATTTCTCCAGATGAAAAACCTAAGGTCTCAGTTTTAAAAGAGAATACTACAAATCTTGAAAAAATACAAAAAACTAAAAATAAATATAATTCATTTTCTAATAACTCTGTTAACTCTGTAAAGGACGTAAGCTTAATTAAGAACCAGGTTAAAATCTTTATAAATACCCTAATTTCTTTTTTATTGCTAAGAACTCAAAGCACTAATTCAATAAATTTTGTAACTAACTATGATGGATTAGAGAAAAAAACAGATTTAAATCTTTTTAGAACAGTTAGAGTAGATGTCGATGGTGAAGGATCAGATGATATAAGTGCAAGTCTTTTTCCATATCTTTCTATAGAAAAAGGATTTACCTTTTCCTTCAACTTCAGGTTATCTATAAAAAAATTAAATAGGAACTCTATTGATGATGAGAAAAAATCTCTTAAAGCTTACGCTGAAATTATTTTTCCTGGTTTATTAAATGCAGCTTGGAAGAATGATTCTGTTGGTTTTGGATATAGATCTCCAGAATCTCAAGAGGTACCTGATTCTTGTAAGGTAACCTATAAGTTTATACCAAATATTCTAAAAAAAGATCAAAAACCAGTTCACAAGGTCTTAATGGAAAATAATTTTTTAAATGGTGATTATAATCTAGCTCTTTTTTATATGCATTCAAAAACCACAGGTGGAACTTTAGATGAAAAAATTTCCTGGGATATTCTTTATAATCAAATGGTTAAAAAAATGGAGATTACAACAGGTAGATATAATGAATTTACTGGTTTTTACCTTGATCTTGATTTATTTGGGGAAAATAGTATGGTTACTATCCGCCATTCAAAAACTGAGAATGGAACCACCTCAGATATTGGTTTATTGTCGATTAACGGTTTTTCAAGTTTTTCATTTGCAATAAAACTAACACCTTTATCTAGTGGGGGAGGTCTAGTTGAGTATAAACGTATTAGTTCTCAAAATGTAGAAATCTCCTTATTTAAACCAAACAGTGGTTCATATTTTTATATTAAGAATCTTCCTGAGCATATAAAATTTTCATGGATACCAGAGTTAGTAGGCGGAATCAAACTGGATACTTTTAATGATAATATAAATAAAGTCGGATGGCGAAATGCTCTAGAACCTTCTGATGCCACTGCTGATGTCTATTTTTCTAATCTTCCTTCAATTGCTAGAGTTAACTGGAGTATACGTCCAATTAAAAACAAAAACATTAGCCTAGACATATATTCAGATACTAAGGGTTGTAAGGCTCATGTATCTACTGACAATTTTTTCAACAAAAACCTTGTAATTGTGGCAACGCTACGTTCTTTAAAAAATATAAATTCAAGTCTATTTTGGAACTTTGAAGATCATCTTTTTAGAGTAGATAGATGTAATATAGATTTGGATCTTACTTTCTCTATAGCAAACAGAGAGACTGAAAATTGGTTTGCTTTCTCCGGTGGAATAAAAAGGACAATTTCTTCTCCTTTTGAGATCTATTTTGGAGAGTTTCTTGATAAACAAACAACAATCACATTTGCTGGTAAATCTTTAGAACTTAGAAATGTTCATGCTCAACTTTATTTAGAACAATACGGTACGTTTTCTCTGGATATAAACGATTTAACAAAAGAAAAATATGGCTCTATCACAACTGGTTTTTCTGTTTTTAAAAATGGTAATATTCTAACGATAAATTGTACAATTCAGATTACAAACGGAGTTGAGATGCATGGCGTGGTCATCGGTTATGATGATTTTTCTTATCCTGTAGGTGACATAGAAGAAGCAAATAATGCAACTCACACATTTAGTTTTACTCTTGAAAATGCAAATGTCATCTGGGATGTTGCACCTGATTTTTCATGGGGCGATATTGTTATTTCTGGTGGTATTAGTCTTTCTTTTAACTCAAATTATACTCGTGATGGGAAAACATACGGTAGAATAAAGGGTATGGTTTATTTTACTACAGAGGATCAAGTTCTAAATATTTCATGGAGAACAGTTAATGGTTCTAAGGTTTTTAACATAGATGGCGGTGGAGTATTAGGTTTATCAGGTTTTGAGTTTTGGTTTGAAGATTTATTTGATATAAGAATACCTGAAATAATGGGTAGATTTAAGATAAACACTGCAGAAGGAACTGGTGAAATTCTATTGTTTGTCAATCAAACATCTGGGTCTTTTAATTTTGAAATTGAGGATATAAGGATAGTTGGACTTTTGAATTTTACTTTTATGGGAAATATTGATGCTTATTTCTATGGTGAAGTTTCTGGAATAATTAAGATTACTTGGACTGATCTAGGTTTCTTTATCGATGGATTTGCAGAGGGCGGAGTACAGGGTGAATTAACCCTTCAAGATATTGATTTTACATACTACTCAAAATCTCAGAGTTTCTTTGTCTATCTTTATGAACTTGCTATTCAGGGTGATATGTCTTTTGATATAAGTTTTACTGATAAAGACGGCTTTATTGATTTAAATGGTGCTAGTCTTATTATTCAAGGTTTAAGTGTACAGATCTATGGTACGTCTACATGTTTGATTATGAGTCTTGGTTTTCTTGATGCTCAAATAGAGGGAAAGATTTGGTTTACAAATGAATCAATTTCTCTTGAAGATATGGCTTTGGAAGTAACAATGGATAACCTTAGGGCCAATATAAGAGGATCTGGAATGTATAGCATTAACCATATGTATATTGATATTGATAATATTGATACAGGGGATATCTTGATAAAGAGAAACGGCGGTAATTCTTTTGAATTTAGATTTGCTGCAACAATTAAACGTATCGAACTTGATGGTATAAATGTATATGATACAAATTCAAACTTGATTTTAAGAACTGATTTTGGAATTGAGGGGCCTATTAGAATTATCACAGATACTGCTTTATCAATTATACAAATATGTATACCGGAATCCGGTAGTGTTTCGTTAAATAATTTCTATGCAAATATGAACAATGGAGAAACGGTTATTCAATTTCATAAAGTTGGTGTTAGTGGCAGTGGTAGAATATATCTAAAACGAGGAGGACCGGAGGGGATCAGTCTTATCGATGTTGATTCAGCTTCGCTTGATTATATTAGTATCGTAGGTTTACATTTAGAGTCAGCGAGTCAGGATATAAAAGTTGAAGGATCAGCTTATTTTTCTGGGCCTGTGCATTTTGAAATATATTTAATTCCTCATGCAATTGAATCGAGTTTAGAATTGGAAATTAAAGTTTATGAGGGTAGTTTTAAAATTGAGAATTTTGAGGTTTCTTATGCTGGTTTTTTAGTAGCTTGTAAGTTATTAGAGATCGGCTTTGATGGATCAGGATCTGTCCATCTTGGTAGAGCAAAAGAGCCAGGTGGATATAGTGATCAATATTATAACATTGAAGCCTCTGCAAGTATAAATTATTTTGAACTCAAAGAGTTTTTCGTAGCAACCACTATAAAAACATTTTTTGTTGAAGGAAGATTTGACTGCTCTGCAACTGGACCGGTGACAATGTCTATGGTTGCTCTTAGTAATGATCCTGCACATATTGAAGTAGAACTAGATTCAGGTAGCTTTACTATAAATAGCCTATTAGTTTATATTAATAATGGAGAATTTTATGGTGAGTGGGAGTCCTTGGTTATTTCTGGAAGTTTTCTTTTAGAATTAATCGTTGGTAATGAAGATGAAAATGGTGATTTAATTGATAATGCAATTGATATTAGTCTACAAGGTTCCGGGACAATCTCTTTAATTAAAGCATTAATTGTAGGAAAATTAAATGATAATGTTGAGGTTGAATTTTATGTTGAATCAATCGGTCTTACAATTTCAGGGAATGCTACATCTATTGATGTTGTTGTTGAGATGGTTAATAATAAACCCAAAATCTTAAGTCTTGAATCACTAAATGCTGGCGGTAGTCTAGGTATCGATATAGAAGACTTAACAGTAAAAAATCTGAATTTGGGAACTCAACAGTTTGTCCTAGAAGTTGAGAACTTAGATTTAACTATCTCAGGATCAGGAAAATTTAATATATATACTGAAACTAATGAAGCTGATGTTCAAGAATTTTACCTTGATGCAAGCTTATCTGGACCTGGTTCTATTAATATTGGCTTTATGAAAGCGTTCATTCCGGGTATTCTAATTGAAGTTGAAAATTGTAATATTGGTGGACCAACTACATTACATTTAAATGCCCATGGTTCTTCTTTACACGATTTTGAAGTTGTTGTAGGTTGTGATTCGGGTTGGGATGTTGGTAGATTTAAAATTGAAGGTCTTGTAGAATTTATGAATTTTATAGGTGTGGGAAATTTATCTCTAGGTTTTGATGGTAGTCTAGCAGATCAAGAAGGTGATTTTATATTAGATCTGGATGGTTCCTGGGAATGGGATAAAATAGGTATTTTAATTCATGATATAATGCCTGATGTTCCTTATCTTGATATTGAACAAGGAAGATATAATGGAAATATGCAGGTTAGAATTGATTTTGCAATCATCATGTTAATTTTTGGAAACCCTTTCCCTTTGAATAGCAAAGGTATAATAGTTGATGTATATGAAGAAACTTCAATAAGTGGAATAAAAATAAGTTCTGACGATTATGGATTTTTAGAATGGTTAATTGGATTAGCGCCTGAGACAATTGAACCAGGACATTTTCAATTTGGCTGGAATATATCTCAAAGTTCTAGTGAAATTTCAATTTTTATAGATACAGATAATATTTGGAGAACATTACCATTAATTATCCTTAACTGGTTCCAAGTAGATTTAGAAGTTTTATCCCAAGATACTACTATAACTTGGAGAAAAAATGAAAGTTTTTGGGAGAAAATATCAATTGATCCTCCTGGATCTATACAGATTCATGGAAGTATATCAATATTTTTGAACGGAGAATGGGTTGATTTGCCTTTGTTTGAAGGAGGGCCAAATGATGATATAATAGTAGATGCAGGGGGTCCATATTACGGTACCCCTAATATACCTATAAATTTTGTTGGAAGTACTTCAGATGGAGACCCTCCTTGTACATATGATTGGAGTTTTGGAGATGGTCATTTTGCTTCAGGAAAAAATGTTTATCATACTTATACAAATACATCTTCAAAAACCTACACTGTAAATTTAATGGTGACTGATAATACGGGTAAGAAGGGTAGTGATACTACTCAAGCAATAATTAGTGGTAATGAACCACCGGTAGCTGAATTTACCTGGTGGCCAGATTGTTATATAAGTGAAGGAGAAGAAATGGAGTTTTATGGATATCCAAGCAATGATCCTGATGGTTCTATTGGTAAATATGAATGGAATTTTGGAGATGGGTCATCAATTGAGGAGGGTATAAATCCACAACATATTTATTTAAATCCTGGGGATTTTGATGTAACTTTAACTGTCACTGATGATCTTGGTGCAACAGATTCAGAAACAAAGACTATAACAGTTCACGATATGGATCCAGCAAATACTCCCCCTGATGCCTGTGTTCACTATCTAGAACAAGAGCCGCCTTACGGCTGGGCAATAAAAGATGATTATGCTGTTAACAATCAAATATCTGTTTCAGGTGATACTTCTAATTGGTATAAATTTTTAGCTTATCCAACTTGGGGTCAACCCGGTCAGAATACAGATGATCGTGATGGCTATATTAGACATTACAAATGGGAAATTTATAAATCAAATGGTGATTTAGATTCTACGGGATGGAACAGATTAGACTGTTATGAAGAGATTCCTGACACTTCTGACATTTTTGGTGCTATGAACTTTCCACCAGGTCCAAATAGTGTAACTCTCACTGTTAAAGACAATGAGCAGGGCCAGAGTTCAGCTACAATTAATCTTGATGTGCAGGGTTCTGGTGGAGTAGATTATCCTATAGCAGATGCTGGTGAAGATCAGTATGTAGATATAGGCGATACTGTTTCTTTTGATGGAACTGGTAGCTATCATCCAGATGATAATCTAAGTATTGTTCGTTATGATTGGAAGTTCTGTAGTGAATGTTCTTGGGAAAATGAGATTGGCCCAAATCCAGATCATGTATATAACCAGAAAGGAAAATATACTGTAACTCTTAGAGTAGAGGATGAAGAAGGTAAGATAGATTATGATTCAGCTTTGGTTTATGTTGGTTTTGAACCAGAAAATAAACCACCATTAACCCCGGGTAGACCAAATGGTCCAGATTCAGGAGATGTTGACAATACTTATGATTTTTCAGCTAGTACTACAGATCCAGATGGAGATAACTTATGGTATCTCTGGTCCTTTGATTCTCCTTATTACTCACCTGTATGGGATGGTCCTTATAGCTCAGGTTCACCTTGTCTTAAAAGTTACCCCTTTAGTCAGGAGGGTACCTATGAAATTAAGGTTAAGGCAAAGGATGAACATGGTGAAGAGAGTGGGTGGTCTCCAATTAAAACTATAACTATCTCTGATGTTAATTATCCACCTGATAAACCTTCAGTTGAACATAGCGGTGATGGAACTGGAAAGTTTGGTGTACCACAGATATTTACTGCTACTGCTTCAGATCCTGATGGAGATCCACTAAAATATAAATGGGAATGGCAATGTTTAGTAGGAACCCAAAAAAGCGGATGGATGAACACTCCAAATACTCAAATAAATTGGCATGTAGGAATCACTCCATTTTATCGTTGGGTTAGGGTTAAAGTTAAGGAAACAGGTCTATTTGGAAAAGAAAGTGAATGGAGTGATAAGTTCACGATTGAGATTGTTTCTTGTCTCTCGGGTGATACAAATATTACCATGGCTGGTGGAACAGATAAATTAATCAAAGATATTAAAAAAGGCGATATAGTAAAATCCTTTGATTATGTTAACGACTCAATTGTTGAGTCAAAGGTGACAAAACTTTTCAGCTTTGATAAATATCAGATCAAATCGTATCTAGTAATAAATAACGATTTAAAAATAACGCCTGATCATGTTGTCTATATAAATGGAAACTGGCAACTTGCTGGAACAATTAAAGTTGGAGATATTTTATTAAATCAAAAAAATAGGGAAATAATTGTTAATTCAGTTAAAAAAGTTGAACAACAAATACCTACTTATAATCTAAAACTAGATGGATTTCAAGCCTACTTTGCAAATGGAATTCTTGTTCATACATAAAAATAAAAATTTTAACTATTATTTTATTACTAAATACATATAATTACTTTTAGTTTCCTTTAAATTTCCTTCATATAGAGATATAATTAAGATAATTTTTGTATAATAAGTTATTTATATAATGAATAACATAAATATATATCGTAAGTAATTACTATAAAAATTACTATGTGAGGCTATACTTAATGGAAAAAATTAATAAAATTTTAATAATCTGCATAGTATCAATATTATGTTTTTCATACATAAATGTAGATTTATCAAATGCATTTATTTTGAATGAAGATAATTCAATTAATTCTTTAGTTTTGTCTGATCTCCTAGATTCTTCTGACTCTGATAAAGAGATAAGTTTATCTTATTCTTTTAAAAAACCTGAAATCACTCAAAAAGATATAAATGGAAGAACTTTTTCAAAAATTTTTATTGAAGATTTGTCAAATTTTGAAAAAAGTGGTTTACCCTCTTTACCAGTAAAGGGAATAAAAGTTTTAATTCCTGCAGGTTTTTCGGTTGAAGATATTAGCGTTCAAACATATGGAAAGACTATTGTTGAACTTGATAAAAAAGTAATTCCCGGTCAGATGCCTGTTCCTATTCTACCTGAAGATGAATTGTCTGATTATTATAGTGGTATTTATTCTTTTGAAAGTA
Source organism: uncultured Thermoplasmatales archaeon (assembly GCA_964518165.1). Lineage (GTDB taxonomy): Archaea > Thermoplasmatota > E2 > DHVEG-1 > DHVEG-1 > CAYZTD01. The sequence continues at coordinate 17,286 of CAZFFN010000005.1, read as the reverse complement.
GTGATAAACCAAATGATATCGAGTTAAAGAAGCAGGTTTATAGTTCAAATGAGTTATATCCTGGCTATCTTTATGATTTTCCTGGCGGTGGTTACCAAGTTAAGAGAGGCTATAATATATTGTACTTGAACTTATATCCTGTTCAATATAATCCTTTAGTGGATGAATTGGAATGTTATGATGGTTTTGAGGTAACTGTTAAAATGGTTATGAGTGATTTTGAATCTATAAATTTTAGGGATAGTGTATCTGATAGAGATTTTATTAAAGATATTGTTGAAAATCCTGATGAGATAGGTTCGTATGAGGATGTTGATGTTTTCAACAGTAATTCTGGTGAAAGTGTTGATGATTCAGATGTTGGTCTTTTAGGAGATATCGGTCTTGAATATTATCCTTATGTGATAATAACTTCTCAGTCTTTGGCTTCATATTCTGGAGATAATAGTTTTTATGATTTGTGTGATTATAGGACAAATCATGGTTTACCTGGAACAATTGTAACAGTTGAAGATATAAATAATGATTATTCAGGTGTTGATACAGAAGAAAAAATTCGTAATTTCATAAAATATGCATATAATAATTGGGATACTGAATATGTTTTATTAGGTGGTGATTATGATATTATTCCAGCAAGAAAGCTATATGCCTCTACTTTTTATGATGGATGTGATGCTGAGACGCCTGGAAAAATCACAAATCTGCCATCTGATCTTTATTATAGTTGCCTAGATGGTAGTTTTAACTCCGATGGTGATGATAAATGGGGTGAACCTTGTGATGGAATGGATTTCAGTCATAACGGCTGGGATGTCGATTTAAGCGCAGAGGTCTATGTAGGTAGAGCATCAGTTGGGAAAATATCGGAGATTAAAAATTTTGTAAAAAAAACTTTGGATTATGAGAATAGTGAGGATGATTATCTTTCTAAAGCTTTGTGGGCTGGTGAATATATAGGTTTTGGAGGTATTGCAACATTTGCAGCGTATATGAAGGATCAAAATATTGGTGAATGTTATGATGATGGTTATGTTACTAGTGGTTTACCAGAAAATATTTTTGAATATTATTCTGAAAATCTTTCTCATGTTTATAAAAATGGTTACACAGTTGATAGATTATATCAATTATACACAAATACTAGAAATTGGGGCACTCAGGATATTATTAGTAGACTCAATGACGGAGTACATCTGATTAATCATCTTGGTCATTCTAATTGGTTTATTAATATGAACATTAGAAATAATAATATATCTCAGTTGAATAATAATAAGTATTGTTTTATTTATTCTCAAGGATGTAATGCAGGTGCTTTTGATGATATTACGGATACTGAATGCGGTATTGATAATCCAAACCATGAGGATTGTATCGCTGAATATTTAACAGTAAAATCATCAAATGGAGCATTTGCAGGTATCTGGAATACCCGTTATGGTTTTGGATTTAGAGATAGCACTGATGGTCCTTCTAATCGTTTTGATAGAGAGTTTTGGGATGCTGTGTTCAATGAAGGTATCTGTGAAATTGGAAGAGCTAATCAGGATTCCAAAGAAGATAATCTTTACAGGATAGATGAACCTACTATGCGATGGATTACCTATGGACTAACATTGTTTGGTGATCCAGCAGTAAAATTAAAACCGCCTTCTCCCTCCCTTTCAGCATCAATTAATTTAAAATCTCAAGCAGGTACAAAAATACAAGAAATAAATAATATTGATTTTGGGATTTTGACTAATGATGAGATAAAAACCATTAATTTTGATATATGGAATAATGCATACAGGGGAACTCTTAACTTTTCTATCATTAATGAAAACGACTGGTTTTCTATTACTCCAACAATTGGAAATTCTATTGGTCCAAATGATAAGGTTAATATTGAAATTACTGTTGATGCAACAGCTTTGATGAATGGTACTCACGAGGGAGATTTAAAGATTTTATCTAATATAGTTAATAGAACAATTAAAGTTAGAGTAATGAAAGGAGCAGTTCTTGAAATTAAAAGAACTACAGCTGTCCAAGAACATGGTCTTGTAGAAGGAGAAACAAAAATAACTTCTTTAACAATCAATAATCCAGGGTATGGAATACTAAGTTATTCTATATCAGAAAACAGCGATTGGCTTACTTTATCACAGAATTCTGGTACATGTAAGGGTTTTCTTGAAGATTGGACTGATATTGATGAAACTTTTGATGAAATAACTATTACTCTTGATTCAACAGGACTTTCAACTGGAGTTTATACTACAGATCTAATTTTAAACTCAAATGGTGGTAATAAAATTATCACCCATTGTTTATTTGTAAACGAAAAATTAAGTTATTCTCCAGATAATATTGATTTTGGTGAAATAAATTTAGCCGAAGAAAATACTATGAGAATAAATGTTTGGAATTTTGTAAATAATTATCCTATGAGTTATTCTATAAGTTCTGACTGTGAATGGTTAAAGTTAGATTCATACGGTGGTACTTCTTCGGGTGAAAGAGATATAATAAATTTAAGAATAGATTCAGAGTGTATTACTGGTTTGGGATCATACAAGAATACAATTAATATTGATGCGGGGGATGCCGGTCAAGGTCAAATAATTGTGAGATTTAATGCATCTTTTGCATCTGTTTCGGGTGAAGAAGCTTTTTCAAGAGGTGCCTGTCATCCAGAACCCGATGCTCCAAGTGATGGAGATGATTCTGATGGTGATTCTGATCATGAGCCTGGTCCACCAGTGCCTCCTCATACATCATCCTCCTCGGATCCATTTAATTGGAATGTTGTATGGAACTGTAATGAAGAGAACAGGGGTTTAAATCCTTGGGATGATTATGTTTATTACAAATTTGAAAGTTGGAAAAACGATGAAGATAAATCACGTGTCTGGAATATTAGTAGGAGACATATTGACCATGGAATGAGTGTTGGTCAGGGTATTTGGTTAAATTATCATTTTAGACCAATGGTATGGGAATATTTTATTTATAGATCATTCTTAGTTTTTGATACTGAAAATTTAGCAGATAATATTAACATCTTAGATGCAGATTTAGAACTTCTTAGATACGCATCATATGATATTTTGGGGGAGGATTTTGATATACTTATTCAGCATGATCCAAATAGTTCATATCCTCAAATGGAACCTGAGGATTTTAATAAAGATCATTATGATGATAATGGAGGAAGTATTAACACAGCAGAAATTAGAAAACCTAATGTACCTATTAAAATTCAATTGAATTCAATTGGAAAAAATTGGATTGATAAAGATGATTCTACTCGATTATGTCTTAGAAGTGATAAAGATATACACAACAATTTAGAATCATACTATGATAATGAGGATAATTGGTTTTCTCCTCCTGAAGGTGCTAACTCTGATTATCCTGATTTAGTCCCACCAGGTGATCTTATCTATTTCTGTACAAGTAATGGTACAAAATATTTTAGAGAAAAAATTGGTTTAAAAATCCCAGATTATCCAAGACTAGTTTTAAAATATGGTGACGCCCCTGTTGTATCTGATTTTTCGCCTGTAAATGGTTGTGTTATCGATGGTTTGAGTTCTGTTTTGTCTGTTGATGTTTCTGATGTGGATGGTAATTCTTTGTGTGTTAGTTTTTATGACGCAGAAAAAAATACTATTATTGGCTCTGTTGATGGTTTAGCTAGTAGTGAAACTGCTTCTGTTGTTTGGTCTGATCTGAAAGAAGATGCTGAGTATTCTTGGTATGCAGTTGTTAGTGATGGTTTGTCCGAAACTAGATCAGATACCCATAGTTTTTATACAGATGAGGCAGGTTTTAATTCACCACCGGTTGTTTCTAATGAAAACCCTTTGAATAACTCGGCAGATGTCGATGTTTCTCTATCTGAAATCTGGGTTGATATTTCTGATGTTGATGGTGATGTTCTTGATTGGAGTATTGAGTCATCCCCTGATGTTGGTAGCGAGTATGGAACTTGTAGTAATGATACAGTATCTTGTGTTATTGATGGCTCTTTAGATTATGATACTATTTATACTTGGTATGTAAATGTTAGTGATGGCGAGTTTGAGAATATGTCTGATGTTTTTTCCTTTGTAACTATTGATGAACCGATTGTTGCTCCTTCTGTTGAAATTGTTAGTCCTACTAATGGTTTTTATTTGTTTGGTAATTTTGTAAGTGATATGTATACTCCTTTTGTTATTGGTGGTATTGATATTGTTGTTGAAGTTGATAATCCTAGTGATTTTGATGTGGATAATGTTAGTTTTATGGTTGATGGTAGTTTGTTGAAGTGTTTTGAGTATGATTCTTCTGAGGATTCTTATAGTTATTTCTTTGATGAAAAGTTGATTTCTTTAGCTAGTTTTTCGGTGGTAGTAAGTTATGATAGTGGTATAAAAGTAAGTGATGAGGTTGATGTTTTTGTTATCAACTTTGGTTTATTATAGATTCTAATATAATTGTGATATCTATTAATATATCTTTTACAGGATAATACCTCTCTAACCATGTTGATTTATAATTGATATATATGTACTATATTTTGATTTCTTATAATTTATCTTTGTAAGGGGATTAAAGATTTCGGGTTCTAGTATATAAAACCTATAGATTTTTCAACAAACCCGTAATGTGTTAGGACAGGACATATGTCGCTTCCTATGAGTATCATGACAAGTATACATGATACTTCAGGGCGTGACATATGTTTATTTACTATGGAGAGGTGTACCTCGAGAAAGATCATGTTCACCTTTTGAAAAAAGAACCAGATTATGTAAAAAAGAGATATCATGCGGTTGCTATTGCAATAGCCTCAAAAGACAATAAAATTAGAGAGAGATCAGCTCAAGATCTGGGGATAAGTATGCGTCAGTTTCAGCGTGTTATCCGTCGTTTTAAACTGGATGGTATTTCTGGTCTAAGGTATAAGTCAAGAAGACCTGATAGGAGTCCAAATCAGACCCCTAAATGGCTTGAAGATATTGTTGTAAAAGTTAGAGAAGGTACAGGTTTTGGTTCTTTTTATATTTCTCAGCTGGTTAATATCAGCCTTGAAAATCAGGGTAAATCTGAGAGGGTTATTCCTCGTACGGTCTCTAGGATATTGGTTAGAAGAGGTGTTATTGAATCTGAGAGGCGGGCTAAGAAAAATTGGAAGCGTTTTGAATGGGGGTCACCCCAATCATTTGATACAGGCAGATCTCACCAAGTTTAATGGTGTTCCTCTTCTAACCACAGAAGATGATTACTCGCGTCGTGGATGGGCTATAAGGCTTGTTAATCAGAAAGATAAAACTGTTGTACGTGGTATGAAGAGACTCATTAGGATAAGATATGATAATCTGCTTACAGATAATGGAACTCAGTTTAGTAGGAAAAACAAGGTTATCCGTGAATATTGTGAGAAACATGTCAATGAGAAACATATTTGGACTAGTGTTCATCATCCCCAGACTATGGGGAAGCTTAGTGCTTTCCAGAAAGGTTTGAAACGTTTTCTCCATCATAAGCTAGGGGGATCTAGAGATGCTTCTGAGATTGATTATTATATCAAGGTTTATGTTCATTGGTATAACAATGGTAAGTATCACTCTGTGATTGATACAGTTCCAGAGGAACGTTATTCTGGAAAACGGGATCTTGAATGGTATAATCAGCTGGTGGAAAGTCTTAAATTAGAAAATGTTCTTATCGTTAAGTAACAGAAGCGACATATCTCATGTCCCTACACATCAACAAACCCGTAAAAAAACAAAAAAATTATTTTTTAAGGCATCCCATCTACTTTTTCATATAACACCAAACAAAAAAGTAGGTGGATGGGATGCCTGAAAATGATATAGAAGAAACAATAGAAAAATATTGGGAAAAATTTAGAAAGCAACTGAACACCGAGGATGTAGAAAAACTAGATAGATTATTAGAAGATATAGAAGAAAAATTTACCAACCCCTCACAAAAATCTCCTGTTAAAACAGTAGATTTTGTATGTTGGCTAGATCCAGAAGAAATAATAGAGGTTCTAAAAAATTGTTACCCCTATTTCAAATACATTAGAAAACGGTTAATTCCACGTATGCGTTTTTTCGCATATTTTATGATATCCGATAAAAAAAACATCTGGCAAGCATATCATAGCCTCAGTAGAGAAGACTACATAAAACTAGGTTTTACAGATAAACCCAACTATGAACTACTAAGAGAATTCTGCTACGAACGCATAGGTGTAGAAAATTTTCCTAAGGTTCTACATTGGGTGGTAAAAGAAACAGTTTTTCTCCTAGAAAAACAAGGAATCAAACTAGGAGGATATGTTTTTGAAGATGCAACAGACATCCGAGCTTTGAAAGATGACAAAGAAGCAGAATACAGCGGTTACTATAAACACAGCGGATACAAAGTAGATAAAACAATAGAGTCAGAGATGGGTATACCTCTGGATTATAAACCCATGAATATCAATGGTAACGAAGGGAAAAACCTGTTTTCTTCGCAAAAAACCGTAAAAAAACTGGGTTTAAAAGAAAAAACGCGGGTTGTAGACTGCAAATATGCTACATTAGAAAATATATCTCACTCTGAGATAAATGGTGTCTCTTTGTATTATAAGATAGCAAAAAGCTGGAAATACAAAAAAGAAGGACAGCCACCTGAGATAAAAAAACTATATCAGAAATATCATCATAAAGATGATTTCAAAGTAAACCCAGATCTACATTTTATGCTGGTTCATCTTTACCATAAAAAAGAGTACACCGCAGTGGGTAGTTACTTCCGGAATCTACGTATGGATGAGTGTGAGGAAAATCCGGAGGGATATATGGATATATGTTATCAACGCAGTGGATATATGGAGGGGGATATAGGTAGGATGAAACTTACTACTCTACTGGATGATCATCCAGGGAGGCGTGGATGGAAATCTTTTCTTCTGCGGGTGGGTATGACTATGCTTTCACTTGCTTTTGCAGCATTGATAAGGGTGCAGAATGGTATAACCTCTGATCTTGCTAATATTACATATATTACTTAGCAGGTAGGCTGGAAACCATCTATCTGAAGCGATGGTTTCCAGGTTTTGTTGAACGAACCTCTCAAAATATGGCATTTTTTTGTCAAAAAAAAGATAGGTGATGGATTTGTAAATGGATTTTTAAAGATTTCAAACCCCTTTGTAAATCAAAACTTTACAAACCCTAATTTTATATAGCTTATAATAATAATCAATATTTTGGAGTGAACCCCTAATAGTGCACAACAAGGTTAGTTAACAAAAAAAACTATTGGGGTATTAAAATGGCTAGAAAAAGAAGAACATTTTCACGGGAATTTAAGATTGAAGTAATCCGTGAAATTGAACAAGGGAAAAAACAAGCTGAAGTCTGCAGGAAACATGGTCTTCATCCTGTGTTGGTTAATAATTGGAGGAAGACATATCATCAGTATCCTGATACTGCTTTCCAGGGACATGGAAATCAGTACAAGGATGAAGCAAAGATTGCTGAGCTGGAACAACTTGTTGGTAAACTGTATGTAGAGAACGCATTTTTAAAAAAAACGTTGATGAACTTGGAAAAACACAGAAAAACAGAAGTAGAAACAGAGGACATAGGGTGAAATATCAGATGATGCAGGATCCTCAATTTGATTCATTACCACTTTCCCGGAAAGCAGAGTTACTTGATATCAGCCGAGGTAGTTATTACAAATGGTTAGACCACTTTTCTTCTGATCCAGAGCAGGTTCAGAAGGAGATGAAGGTTCGTGATGAAATTCAGAAAATCGCTGTTGAGTTCCCAGGTTATGGGTATCGGCGTGTAACAGTTGAGTTGCATAACCGTGGATATCCTGTGAATCATAAGAAGGTTCTTCGGTTGATGAAAGAAGATAATCTTCTCTGTGTTAAGAAACAGTTCAAACCATTGACTACTGATTCAAATCATCCGCATAGGGTATATCCAAATCTACTCCGATATCAAGAGATCAGTCGTCCTAATCAGGGATGGGCGAGTGATATCACCTATATCCATCTTACTGATATGTTTGTGTATCTGGCAGTAGTTCTTGATGTTTGTTCTAGGAAATGTATCGGCTGGCAGCTTGGGAGGTATCTTGATACGCAATTAACGCTTGATGCTTTGCATCAGGCGTTAGATATGCGTTGGAATCCGTCACTTAGGGGTTTGATTCATCATTCTGATCAGGGGGTGCAGTATGCTTCTTCTGATTATGTAGATGCGTTGAAGGATCATGGTATTGGTATTAGTATGAGCCGTAAGGGTAATCCTTATGATAATGCGTTTGCTGAGAGTTTCATTAAGACTTTGAAGTATGAGGAGGTCTATCTTAATGAGTATGATACAGTTTCTGAGGCTTTGGATAATATCGGTCGGTTTATAGATAGTGTATATAACAAAAAAAGGTTGCATTCGTCGCTTGGATATAGGTCACCAGAGGTATTTGAAATGAAGGAGGAAAAATTAATAAGTTAATCTAACTATTTGTGTACTTACAAGGGTTCAGTCCATTTACTAATGTTACATATTTGGAGAATTAGGAAAAATAGATAAGAGTACCATGATAGAAAATAGAAGAAATATATATCAATTTATCAAAGATCATCCAGGTTCAAGTTTATCAGAAATATCAAAATTTTTAAATTTAGATATTCCCTTGGTAGATTACCATACTCGTTTCCTTGAAGAAAATAATTATATAGAATCAGAAAAAAAGGACGGTTATAAAAGATATTATCCAAAAAATGGTATCGGGGTTATAGAAAGAAAATATTTATCTATCCTTAGAAATGATATTCCACTAAAAATTGTTATATATCTATTGAAAAACCCTAATTCTAGACATAAAGAAATTCTTAGAAATTTCGATATTTCAGAATCAAATTTAACATATTACTTAAATAAACTTTTAAAATTTGGAATAATCGAAGTAAAAAAACAAAAAGGACAACATAATATATATTATGTTTTAAATAAAAAGGAAATTACTAACTTTTTAACAAAATATTATATAAATAAATAACCAAACAAATATTTGAATCAACAATATGAACTGATGTTTTTTTGATTTTTTTTTAGTTTCTTCAAATATTTTCAAATAAAGTATATATAAAATAAAAAAAATATTATATATTATATATATGAGAACAAATTATAGTTCTTGTCTATAACTCAGTGAGGTACATAGATGCAATTAAAAATTAAATTATTGTCTTTGATATGCGGAATTTTTGTTATTTTATCATCTTTCTTGGTAGCCATCCCTATTTCAGCTGATGATGAAGAGGGTGAAGGTGGAATAGAAACTCAAGATAATGGGGGTACCTTTGAGGATTTTAATTCTTATCTCTCTTACAATTTTAGTTTTTCTTCTCCATCATATAGTAATTATAGTTTTAATCAATCCAATGTAACAGGTAGTTTCTGTAGAGCTACTATGACAGGTACCTCTTCTATAGATATACCTGGTTTTCCTATTATACCTTTTGACACCAAAAAGATTTTGATACCATTCGGTAAAGAAATTGATAGTATCGAAGTCATTTTAAAAGCTGAAAAAGAAGATTTTGTCCCAGATTATCTAGTTGAACCAGGTCGTGGCAAGTTTTTTTATGGTCCCAATGGACGCGGACTTTATCCTTCGGATTTTGTTTATGATCCGTTCTCCTCTTCAACTGTTGATGAGCAATATCAGAAATATGTTGCTCGTAATTGTGATTGTATAGATTGTGATTTGTTTTTCAATGCTAGTATTTATGGTTCAAATAGTTTTTACCCTGTTGATGATTTTGAATTATATCCTGTTCAGCGTATTCGCGGGTTCAACGTAGTTGATCTTAATTTGTACCCTATACGATATAACCCAAAAGCCAGTCTTAACCAAGAAGATGGAGTTATGGGAAAAATTCAAATTAACCCAGATGGAACCATTGTGGGTGGAGAGATAGATAATGGAGGTATCTTAAGGTTTTCTAGTTTTTTAGATCTTAAAATCAATCTTAAGGATGCCGAGAATGTTTCCTTGGAAAATTTCCGAGGTATTGATAGTGATTTTGATTATATAGCTGATCTTGTTTATAACGATGAAGTTATTGATACATATATGAATATTAATACCGATGGAGAAATTAATGACAACGGTGGTGAAAATGGTGATTTATCAGGTTTATCTATCCCTGAGTCAGGTGTTTATCCTTATGTCATTATCACAAATAATGATTTAAAAAATTATGAGGGGGATTTTGATTTTTATCGTCTTTTAGATCATAGCCTTAGTCAAAGAAATTTACCTGGCTGTATAGTATCTGTTGAGGATATATATGATGAATTTCCTGGATACGATGACCCATGCAGGGTTCGTAGTTTCATCAAGTTTGCCTATGAAAATTGGGATACCGAGTATGTTTTGATAGGTGGAGATGATGATGTGGTTCCAGTTCGTAAATATGATGATATTAACACGGGTGGTTATGGTGATGTTCCTTCTGATCTTTATTATGCATGTCTCGATGGTGATGGTCCGGGTAGTGTCATTGATGATCTTACAGCTGAGGTTCTTGTTGGCCGTGCGCCTGTTGGTACTCCTCAAGAAGTTAGTAATTTTGTTAAGAAGACTATATCCTATGAACTGACTACAGAATCTGAGAATGAATATTTAAATAAAGCTCTTTGGCTTGGTGAGTATCTTTTTGGCCCTGAACGAGGCTGTGATACGCTCACTTGGGGTAAGGATTCTAAAGAAGAGATGATCGTGGGTTCTAATGCTAATGGTTATAGCACTGTTGGTATTCCTGTTGAAGGTGAATTTGCTTTTGAAGTTGATACATTATATGAAAAAGATCTTGGTGGTAAAAATAGTTGGGGTAAATATGACCTAATCTCCCGGATAGATGATGGTGTTCATATTATGAATCATCTTGGTCATGGTAATCCAACTAATGCTATGAAAATGAGCACTCTTGATGTTCACAGTTTAGATAATGACGAGTATTTTTTCCTTTACTCTCAAACTTGTCTCGCTGGTCGTTTTACAACTGATGATTGTTTTGCTGAGTATTTAACTGTAAAAACTGACAATGCTGCTTTTGCTGTTATTATGAATACTTGTGTTGGTGTCGGCGCATGTGGTTCTACTAATGGGCCTTCTCAACATTTTGATAGGCAGTTTTGGGATTCTTTGTTTGGTTATGATGCTGTTGAGTCCATTGGTCATGCTCATTTTCTATCTAAGGAGAAGAATCTTGGTCGAATTAACCAGCCTCATATTCGTCTGGTTTATTATGAATCTACCCTGTTTGGTGATCCAGCTGTTAGTATGAAGCGGACACCTGGCGAGCGGGTTTGTGGAGATGTTGATAATAATCCTCCTAGTAAACCTGAGCCTTTATCTCCTTTAGATGGTATTACTGGTGTACCACCTGAACATCGTGGTATACCTCTTCGTCTTAGTGTTAATGTTTTTGACCTGAATCGTGATAAGATGGATGTCTTTTTTTATGATGCTAGTGATGATAGTTTAATATGGGCTGATTATGGAGTTAAGAGCGGTAGTATCGCTAGTGTTCCCTGGTGGGGTCTTGAATACGGTAAAACTTATAGTTGGTATGTAGTTGTTGATGATTCTAATTATCAGCCTGAGGGTAGAAATGGAACTGAGTTTACTAACACTTCTAAGGTGTTTAGTTTTTCTACTATTGATGATCCGAGTCTTCCTGCTGAGAGTTGGTGGGATGATGATTGGATGTATCGTTCTCCTATTTTTGTTGCTAATTACGATAGTGAAGATCGTGAAGATGTTGGTTCTGATGGTGAATTTCGTATTGAGATTCTTGTAAATCGAAAATCTGGAATGCAATCGGATTTCGATGACATTCGTTTTGTTAAATATGATGATGACTCCACGGTTTTTAATTATTGGTTAAGTGAAGTTAAGGATGATTCAGCTGTTTTTCATGTTAAGTTAGTAGATACTTTTGTTCCTGATAACACACCTCGTGCTTGTATTTGGATGTATTATGGTAATGATAATGCTGTTAATTGTAGTGATGTTAGTTGGTTTGCTAATGAAGAGGGTCTTTCTTTGGATTGGTCTATGGTTGCTCCTTCTAATAGGCTACATAATATGCCGGGTAGTACAATTACTCCCCGGGGTGTGATTACTGATTCTGAGGGTAATGTAATTATTGCAAATCAAAGAGGGATAAGTTCATTTATAAGTTCATTTCCTATATCTTGGATTATTACTAAATTAGATCCTACTGGTGAGCTTCTCTGGGAAAAAGAACTTGGTGAAAGTTGGCCAGGTAGAGAAATTGCATTTTTTGATTATCAGCTATGTTGGCCAGGTAAAACGGGTATTCTTACAAATTTAAAAGATATGACTATAGATTCCCAGGATAATATCATTCTAGTTGGTGGAGGTATGCCTTTGATTTTTAAACTGAGCTCTTCTGGAGAAATTTTATGGTATTCTGGTTCAGGGGGGCTGAAAAAGCCACCTAAACCTGCAGAAAAGGGTGATTCTTGTTGTTTTCCTGCGGGTACTATGATTAGTATGGCTGATCATAGTTTGAAGACAATTGAGGATGTTGTTGAAGGCGACATGGTTTTATCCTATGATCTTGATAATAAAAGTTATGTTTCTTCGAAAGTTACTAGTCTTATAGTTAAGGATCGTGATGGTGTTTATGAGATTAATCAGGGTTTATTGAGTCCTACTGATGATCATCCTGTTTATGTTTGTAAATCTGATGGTCGTAAAGGTTGGGCGTCTATTGATCCGTCTAAATCAAGTGTTGCATATACTGATAAAGAATTTATGCAACTTGAGATAGGTGATAAGGTTTTTACAAAAGAGGGATTGGTTGAAATTGAGTCTATCTCCTATAAACCTGGTTTTCTTAAAACTTATACTTTTTCAGTTGAATATTATCATTGTTATTTTGCTGATGGTGTTCTTGTTAGTAATGCACCAGGTTGTGAACAAGAACCCGAAATACCTGGAGCGCCTGAAGAAGGTGACTGTAGCAAATGTAACCCTCCTACTCAGTATGATACAAGCCAGGTTGCTGTTGATTCTGAAGGTTACATTGCTGTTACTGTTACCGTTGAAAAATCTCCATGGCCTACACCATTTTATGGTGAGGATTTAGTCATGGTTTTTACACCTGATGGTTTATGTTTAACTCCTAATATATATGAATTATTATTTTTAGAGGATGTACCTCTAGATCCAGCTATGTCATCTTGGGAAAACATGGATTATTATTATATCTATCCATGGGGTGGTAATAAGGATACACCAATAAAGAGAGGTAATGAAAATGTTCATGGTTATTTTTCTGACGATGTAATGAGGGATTGGTATGAGGATAAGAGTTTCCACGGAATACCAATAAAAGACCGTTCAAATCCGCTTTTATCTGTTTCCACCGGTCATGGCGGTGGTACAGGTTGGGTTTCTGGTATTACTTCAATGGGTTTTGATTCTAATAGTAACTTAGTAGTCGGTGGTACTGATTATGGCGGTGATTATCAGGGGGATAACCCATCTAGGACTTGTATGTGGAAATTTGATGATTTTAGGGATGCATCTATGAAGGTTCTACCACCTATTTCATCTGAATCTGGATATATCGCTGATGACAGTGTTCTTCAGTCTTCAGAGAGTTTCATTGATTATCTTGAAAAATTAGGGCGGTATTATAACCTTTCAGATTATTTATCATACAATAGTAGTGATGTTAACGAAAGCTTGGAGGATTTGAATTTTAGTGGACCTGTTTTTTGGATTAAAAATGACGGTCAATTACCAATATATAATGTAACATTTAATTTTTCACCATTAAATATGAGTGGGAACTATCTTTTTGAGTCTGTTAATAGGCCAAAGCTTTTAGCCAAAAATCTTGTATTAGTAAATGATACAAAGTTTGTTTTTAATGGTGTTGAAGCCGAAGATCTAGGCTTAATCAATCAGTCTTTTTCTAGTAGTATTTATGAGGGTTGTATCGGAAAAATAGATAAAGGCGAAAGGATAGGTATCGGTTTTGAAACTAATTTAAAAGCTGATTTGATTAAAACTGTATTGCAAAATTATGAAGAAAATGGCCTTTGGTATAATACCGAGGAGAGTTTTGATTATAATAATCGCCGTCTTGGTAGAGATGGGGAGAAATTTGGTTATGGTTATGGTGTTCCTTGGTATGGTGGCATGTTTCTTTTTAATGAAGAAGATGATGAAAAAATAGGCCTTGGTATACGCATAGCTAATGTTGATGTAAATGCAACTGCAAAAGAAAATGAAAACCTAGGTGCTTATCATTATTCTTCTATTTATACTGTTTTGAATGATCACTTAAAAAGAAAAGAAGGTGATCCGATTCCTAGTGATTATCATAAAGATCCTCCCTTTGTTAACCCTGGTACGTATTATGAACCTCCAGATGTGCCATGTTATTATGGTTATACTAGTTCAGGTCTTTTACCAAAATGGTTTAGATTGGATATTGATCCGTTAAAAGGTAAAGTTTCTGATTTTGTTTTTAATGAAGAAGATGATATTATTGCAAATGTTGGCAGAAATTATCATAGTGGTGGTCTTATGAGATTTAATTCATCTGGAAGAGTTGAATCATCGGTGAGAGAAAACGAAAAACCTTATCCAATCATTGATCAAACTTTTGAACAAGGCGTACATCCCTTTAAAAACGGTTATCGTATTCCTATTGATACACAAGGTGGCGGTGTTTATAATTTATCTGCTTATAGTAGTTATGATGTTGATGGTGAGATTGTTGAATATCGTTGGTATAAAGGATATATAGAAGACGTTGAAAATTGGCCACCCCATCCAGGTCCAGGTTACTGTCTTGAAACCCTTATTGGTACAGGTCCTGAACTAACATATTCTACAAGTTTTGAGCAGAATGAAGGACCATCTGGTGTGGTAACTGGGTTGTACATTCGTCTTGAAGTAATGGATAATAACGGAGAATTAGATCCAATTGGTTCTTTAAAGTTAAGACATCCTTTTACATATGCCTATAGATGGTCAGGTTTTCACGGGGAAGATAGCAAAAATGATAGAAATATAATACAGGCTTTTTCGTATATGCCTGGCGTTGTTAACATGGAAACTGGGGAATATCAAAATTATATAAGAAAATATAAACCCCCAGAAATTTATGTTTATTCCGATAAATCTAATGATATTTCTGGTTCTAATGGTATTTCAGGCGTTGCTAGTGATTCAGATCAGGTCTATGTTACGAAACAAAATGATGTTATTTTAAGAGGCATATTTGATGGATTAGATGAAGAACTTCGGGGGCATGGTTTACCTCTATATTTAGGTAATATAACTGATTATTTGGAGGCTGTTTGGACTATTGAAAGAGTTGATGATAATTACTTTGAAAAAAGAGATGAGGGTGGTATTGGTGATAGAGGATCTAATTTTTCATCTAATTTTTCATCTAATAAAACAATTACTTATATTGTTTCAGGTAATGGGTCCTCAAATATTTGTAATATTCCTGAAGATGCAATGAGTATAACTATTATTGATCCATCCATCGAAAGTATTTCTACGGTTGGTGTAAACTTTTCTGATATGGGAATGTATGATGTTGGTTTAAAATATCGCTGGAAGAATTTTTCTTGGCTTCCTTATCCAGATAATAATCCTTTTATAGATGTTTTATTTCCTTATTTTATTACTTCTAGAGAGTTGTCTACTAGAACTATTATTGTTGATGAGCCTGGTCCTAATCCTCCTGTTGCTGATCCTGGTAGTGTTTTTGCTAATGATTTTGGTAATACCGGTAATGTCTATATGGGTGTTTTAGGGGTTAATATGACCTTTGATGGTTACTATCATGGTAGGACATATGATCCTGATGGAGGTTATATTATTCCGCCTATGGAATGGGATTTTGGTGATGGAAAAGGTGAATCTTGGCGTCCTATGCCACGTCATGAGTATGAAACAGCTGGAAATTATGTTGTTAATCAAACTGTAAGGGATGTTAGCGGTGAAGTATCCTCGGCTAGTGTAACAAATCAAATTAGTCGATGGGTTGGTGGCAACAGGATGTTTGCCACTATTTATGGTGAAGAGTCTTATACCCGTTGGAGTCTGGATCGTGCTGATGATGGGCATCTGTATGTACAGTCTAATTTCAGAATTTCAGAAATAGATCAGAACTTTACTGTGGTTGATGCTGTTGTAGATCAAGTCTTTGATGACTGGGGTGGTTGTGGTGGTGACGATTTTGGTCAGCGTTATTCAATGGCGGTTCACAATGATGGTATATTTAAAGAAGTATATGCTCTTGGTTATAGAGGCGGACCTTATGGATCTAATGAATGGGAGGATGGAGGTATCTATCTTGCAAAATATAATTATTATGATCTTGATTCTGAACAAGGTAAATCTTTTGTAAGTGAAGATGTTTATACTCCTAGTGGTAATGTTAACCATCCTGTTATTCGACTAAGTAGTGACCGTTTTGATTTTGGGGATGTTGAACAAGATAGCATTGTTAACTGTAGTTTTGAGATATATAATATTGGTACAGATACACTTGAATATTCGCTGTCTGAATCTTGTAGTTGGCTAAGCATCAATCCAGTTAGTGGTACTAGCACCGGTGAACATGATACAATTAACGTTACGGTTGATACAACCGGTTTATCTCTTGGTGATTATTCTTATAATATTGACATTAGTTCCAATGATGTTTCTAAAACTTTTAATATAAACTTGAATGTCGTTGAAATTCTTTCTCCACGTTTAGCAATTGATCCATCTGGTTTTGATTTTGGATGGATATTAGATGATCAAATTGATTCTACTAGTTTTAATGTTTGGAATAGTGGGATAGGTGTTCTTGATTATTCTTTGTCTGAGTCTTGTAGTTGGTTGAGTGTAAACCCTACTGAGGGTACTTCCAGTGGTGAAATTGGTACTATAGAAGTTAATATTGACACAACTGGGTTGGCTGATGGTGTATATTCTTATGATATTGATATCGTCTCTGATAATGGTACTGATGTTTTTGCTGTTAGTTTGACTGTGGTTTCTGGTCCTATTCTTTCTGTTTCCCCAGAGTCATATGATCTTGGAATTTTAGATGCGGGTGTTTCTGTTAACACGAGTTTTGTTGTTTCTAATGTTGGTGAAGATATTCTTAACTACACTTTTCAATGTTCTGATAGCTGGTTGAGTGTTGATCCTGTAATGGGTAATTGTAGT
>CAZFFN010000004.1:0-1566 GCA_964518165.1 uncultured Thermoplasmatales archaeon | reverse complement strand
AGCGATCAGGAAATAGTCCAGTAAGAAAATTAATAATAAATAGAACTGTGTCTATAATCAGAGCAAAAGGATAACCTATGATTCCTCCAATAAGGCCAAAAACCCCAATTAACCTGATGAACATGTTTTTTATAGATAAAGGTTTATTTTTTCTCCCCTTGATCGATTATATGTCTTTTTTTTACATCTTTTAAAACCTGTTGAAACTTCAGATCCATCAACAGGTGCAAGTTCAATTATACTATCATCCAATAATTTTTTTATATAATTATGTACTTCTTTTTTGTCTTTATCTAAAAAACTACATAACTTTTTTAATGAACCGCAAACATAGAAATAAAAAAACAATATCACAGATCTTGAGTTTTCATTTCTTAGATAAGAAAGAATTTCTTTATTTATTATATTGGAAGACTCAAAAACATAAAATCGAGTATACCCCTTTTTTGTTTGTTTAAATATTAAATTATGTTTTATCAAATATCTAATGTGATATCTTATTGTTCCTTCAGATAAATTCAATTCTTCAAAAATTTTTCTTCTTTATCAACAACAGTAACCTTCGAATTTTTTGAAAAATTAATTAGATCAAAAGCTATTGCTCTACCCATCATTCCAGATCCAATTACTAAGTAATTCATTTATGATTTGGAATTGATTGCATAGTTATAAATTATTTCAATAATTTTCCTCTATGGTATGAGTATTAAGTTATAAAAACCATAAATTAGGAAGAAATGGCATAATAAGTATTAAAAAACCAGCAAAAAACAAAAAAAATCAATCAGGTTAATTCTCTCTCATTATACATCATTACACACATAAACTTTTATTTAAACTACTATGAGAAGCATTCCCAAAGAAAGAATTAGTGTCAGGTAAAAAATTAAATATTTCTCCGATTCTTTCATCCCATTCAAAGATATTGCAAAGACACATCAATCCTACAGCTCTAATAATCGTTCGAAAGAAAAGACAATTTACCAGATATATAATTAAAGCAGGAATTATCAATGGCGAACCTGGATATATATTATTACCTTGAACAACTAAGGCTAATAAAGCAATAGGTATATAATTTAATAGGTAAAAGAAAAACAAAATTCTGCATCTCAAAGGATTTCTACTACTGTCACAAGAGTTACAATCATCAGTATCAGAAAAAAACGAATTTAAAAAACTCTCAAAATCTTCTTCAAAAGTTTCAGGCTCTGAATATTTACTACACAACCCACACTTTTCATCAATGACTTTATATTCAAACGAAACACCACTGTTCGTTGCATTCAAACTAGAAACCAATGGTATAGATAACATCAAAAAAACCGCAAATATGCTATAAACTACTATACTTCGCTTTACTTTCATTCTATATCAACCTCTTTGAAAGTTTAAATGTTATAATTATTATATAAATTTTACCTAAAAAATGTAGAAAAATAATGTTTCTTTATCATAGATAACTATTTTTTTCAGAAATTGTTATAATATATGATTTTATTTGGGGAAACAGCGGGAGACATATCATTATGACAAAAGAATATTGGGATAAAAAAGTTGAAACTA
>CAZFFN010000003.1:0-2572 GCA_964518165.1 uncultured Thermoplasmatales archaeon | reverse complement strand
GTTCTCTTAACATTCCTTCATCAGCTAAACTTTCATAATTATTGATTATATCTTCGTTTTGTTTAATTGTAAGTATATCAAGTAAATCAGCACTTATTACTTTTAATGCATTTTTTATTTTGCTGGCCGTAGGTGCTGTTATGGCTCCATTTGAAGCAAGAATAACAGATTCGCCATATTTCCCAATATCTGCCATTAATCGTTGAATAAATTCAGAAATAGGAATTGTTTCATCTATAAGATAATAACGATTTATATTATTCCCTCCATCAAGAATTAAAACGTGAGTTTTGTTTGTTGCTCCTCTTTTTTGTTTGCTTAAAAATAAAGCAGCATCATGAGAACTTCCAATTTTAGTTTTTTCACCGGAATTTTTATAGAATTTTTGCTTGTCAAATTGATATACTTTTATATCATGGGGTTCACCCTTAATTTTCTCTTTTTCGTAAATATTTCTAAGATCAGTATCAATATTAATAACAACATATTTGCCTTTGTCAATATCAATGATAATCGCAGGTAAGTATTCAATATCCATTAATACTAAAGCATTTTTGAGCTTCCGAGCTGTTTTAAGATCGCTTGGTGATGGCTCTAAAGTTCCCGATGGATGGTTATGTATCATACAAACTTTTACAGCATTAAATTCTTTTGCTGCTGCTATTATTTGTTTAACATCAATATAAGTACCTGTTGTACCACCTGTTCCTAAATATAAAACTCTATAATTTTCTTTTTTATCAACAAAAACAGTAAAGGCATTTTCAGTTGCGGCCGATTCTAAGTTTTTGAATAAATATGCAATATCATTTGCAGATTCAATCTTTGCCGGGCCAGTCAGTTTTTCTCCCATGAACGTCAAATACCCTCTATCATTTAATTGCCGTTCTGTAAAGGTTAATCTATCATCAATAGTAGGGTCGTAATTTTTTCCCTGTTGCGTTTTCCGGGTTTCGGGATCAGTCTCAAATGTTTTATCTCGTTTTGCAGATACTGTTTCTGTCCAGTTAATTTGCATTTGAGCTGCATCTTGCTTATGGAGGATTTCTTTTTTACTTTCTTTTTTTTGCAATTTACTGACTTTTTCAGGTTTTTGCAATTCGTCAACAAGAGCAACACCATATCCTGCACGTGTTAGTTTAGGAAGATAATCATCAAGATTTTCAACAAGAAACCCAGATAATGGCTTTCCACTTGGCAAAGTTGTTCTTTTTAAAGGCAAAATATTTGTTAATATAATAGCATCATTATTGAATGTTTCATAATAATCGCCATTACGCATTAAAACAAGCTTATCCCAATACTTTTCTTTTAATTTCAAATGTCGTTTTTCGAGACTGGAATAATCTGATAAAGGTTCCTCCGCAAGATCAAAAGGTTTAAATTTAACAACCCCGGCCTCTTCGTCAGCAATAACATCAATGCCGGTATATTTCCTAATATTAGCGGCTACGGCCTTGGGATCTGCTACTCTTATTGCGTCTTTTTCGCGTATTTCATCTACATTTTTCTCGGCTGCCACCTTATGAATACGCATAGCCTTTTTACCAGTCTCATCACTGTTAATATAATCATATTCAGTAATTAACCTGTCAATATCATTTTTATCATATTTACTTTCCGGGTTATATGTTTGAAGGAAATATGCCTGGTGCATTATATCTTCAAATTCTTTTTTGAGGAAGGGGATAATATCTTTCTTTTCAACTTTATTATCTTCGATTCTAATGCTTGAAACATTGCCCTTTCTGTCCTTGTTTACCTTTTCAACAGTTCCCTTATTTTCTTTACCGAATAAATCATATTTTACCTCATTACCTTTTTTAATGGCATTAACATAATCGAGGGCTGATTTTCTTAATTCTCTTAATTTAACAGCATTTTCCCCATTAAAAGCAACTTTACCAACTCCTGTATCAATAATTGCAGTTGTACCATCATCAGATACTAATTTCCAGTGTTTATACTTGTTGAGGATTTTTTCTAATTCAGTTGCATGGATTGACTTCCCGAGTTTTTTGCTTATTTCGTCAAGTTTCTTTTTGAAAGGTAATTTATCCGGTATTTCTTTTTCTTTAATTTTTTCAACAACATCAAGAGGAAATGATTTTTCTAATCTTTGCCCTGATAAATTTTTACCAAAATAAAGCTTTACCCATGGAGCACCTTTGGGTTCGGTCCAGCTTTTTATAACTTCCCCTTCTGTTCCGACTGGTGTATCAGCATAGAATTTAGTTATTTTATATTTTTCGCCTTTTTTAGGTAATGATAATTTTGCTTTTTCAATGTCTTTTAATTTCTTTTCAAGAGGCAGATTAAATTTTTCCTTTTCACGTTTTAATAATTCTTCTTGCTTTCTTTGCTCAATTTCAGCTTTTTGTTTTTCAAACTCAGTAGAAGGTTTCTTTTCTGTTCCTTTTCCTGTAAATCCTTCCTGCTCGTGTATTCCCCTGAATGTTGTTTGAAAATCCTGTAATCCAAATTCGTCAATATAACTATTAAGAACATTGTCAGGTAGCCTTACTTTGTTTTTACTTTTTTCAAGTAAGGCATCGTTCCATTCTTTTAAAAT
>CAZFFN010000002.1:0-5921 GCA_964518165.1 uncultured Thermoplasmatales archaeon | reverse complement strand
TTCTTCGTTAAAAGACGAAAAAATATGTTTTTATATGGACTGGGCGGGATTTGAACCCGCGGCCTCTACCTTGCGAAGGCTTTTTGAACCATTAATTTGACTTAAATATTCACGTAAACTAGAGTCCAAAAAAGTACTGATTCTTACCTTATGGTGCCGAGCAATTTTGAGCAATTCTGGGTCTATCGTTATAGTCGTGCGAAATTTTGTCATGGTATTAAGAAGTATATACTTCTCCAATAAATAGATTATCCCAATAAATTGATTTTTATGTCAAATATCCAATATTTTATCGAATAATTTAAATATGTAATAACAATCTCTTATATCATTGGAGGAGGTTTGTAATATGAATAATAGAAAATATAGATTATTTGTTGGAATCATCGTTGTTTTTTTGATTCTTTCAATTCCAAATGTAATTGCTGAATCAAATGCTACTGTTTCAATTAAAATTCATAGAATAGCAAAAATTGATACAATTGAGGCATGGCCTGAAAGCCCGGCTGATTGGTATTATTATGTTGGTGTATCAAATGATGGAGTCAATTTTGAGTGGGAATCATCTTCTATTCCAATTAAGGTTGATGATGATGATTTGATAGTAAATACAATTCATACATTTTCTGATATAACGACTTCAAATGTAAGTATTGCAATAATGTTATGTGAAGAAGATGGATTTTATGATACTGATGATTTAGCTGATATAAGTAGCGATATCGGTGGAGGAAAAGATGATGTTTCTAATCCAATATCTCCGTCAACTCGTACTGGTGTTTATACCGGATATTACAATTTGGTAACAGGTGTGCTAACTGGTGATGAAACTATAATAGAAAATAACTATTACAAAACATCGGGAGATTATGATGGAAGTACGGGAAGTGACCAAAATGATGCTGCAGTTTGGTTTTCTGTATCAGATAATTATAACTCTCCAGTTGCTGAGGCAGGACCAAATCACTCAAATGTTGAAACTGGGGAGAAAGTTAATTTCGATGGTTCACAATCAACTGCATCCTCAGGCTCCTCGATAACAGATTACAAATGGGACGTGGATGGTGATGGAACATGGGATTTTCAAACTCAAATAGCAAGTTATACATATAGCGAAATAGGAACATATACCGTTACTCTCCAGGTTACAGATAGTATTGGAAACACTGATACCGATACCTGTAATGTATATGTTGAAAACAAAATTCCTGTGGCAGCTTTTGTATTCAGTCCAAATGATGGTTTACATCCTACAACACTTGATACAGTTCAATTTACAGATACATCTAGAGACGAAGATGGTACCCTAACTTCATGGTATTGGACTTTTGGAGATGGCTCAACCTCAAGTGACAGGAATCCAACACACAAATTCAATTCTGGAAAAACATATTCAGTTTCATTAAAAGTGACGGATAACAATGGAGATCAGGATACAGTAACCAAATCCATCCAAGTTACAGCATTATCTACAATTACAGGTTCAGTTAAGGATAAAGATGGAAATCCTATCAGCAATGCTAAAATTGAAGTTTTTGAAGTGGGAAAATCAACAGGTATAGAATCAACAACTACCAGTTCAAATGGCATTTATACAATATCAGAGATTCCATCTGATACCTATGATATTGAATCATCAAAAAGTGGATATGATAATAATAAAATGACATCTAAAAAAATCTACTCTGGAGAAAATACGGTAAATTTTGTCCTTACAAAACCATCAACGTCTTCACCTACACCCGGCTTTGATATATTATTCATATTTTTTGCAATGATATTGATAACAATATTTTTTTCCAAAAGGAAAATGTGATGATTATATCTGAGTATATCAACTAAATCAAATTTCCCTTTAAAACACCCTCTCTCATTTATTGTAATTAAACGAATAGTAAATTCTCAACTCCTTTTAACCTTTGTTTATACGTTGGTTTAAACCCAGTTCTTATATCGTTGGATGGTAAGTTAATATGTTGGGTTCTACGTTTATTTCAGACGTTGTTCCAAATCGAAAAAACATGGTGACCTGTAGGAAATATTGATTTTCGCCCGTATTTGACTATCTCTTTCTTTATTCCGTTCGCATTTCATATATTTATATTTTTTATTTCATACTGTGGAATTCCACTGAAAATTATTTATCTGTTTATTCGTCATGAGAATGTGTGGAAAAGTATCATGAGGACTTTGCGAAAGGAGTTCTAACATAAGCTGATTGAAATAAAGGAGATGTATCGGAAAATCAATCGGTATGATAAAAACAGGATTCTTGATATAATGAGAAACCATATTAATGAAATTGAAGAACTTTACAACAATCAAGATGAACATTGGGCTATTAAAACCGCGGATTTGATTTTTGTCAATGAGGCGAAGAGAAATAGTTAGATGCTCTCTAATCTAAAATATTACAGATATGATGATAAAAAAGGCGGTTTCATATCTAAAACGCAAAATCCCAGTAAATTATCATTTTTCGTTAATGCCACGTTACTCGATTAATTTCCAACTTTTAGTATCTGATTTTCCTAGTGTTCATATGTATATACTCTCTCTACTTTAATTGCGCGATAAAAAAATATATATAAATTTAAAAAAATAACTTCGCAAATGTATTTCCGGAAATACCTAAAAACGGTAATTATTTATGACATTAGTTTCAATATATTATATATGAACCGGAAATTTATGCATAATAATAGAAAAAAATTACCGAAATACCTTGGCAAAAAGGAAATCGACAAGATTTTACAAAAAGCGAAAAAACATCGGTATCGTGATTACATCATATTGCTTACCTTGTGGCGAACAGGGATGCGTGTGAGTGAACTGGTTAACCTACAGAAGATAAACATTAAGGAGAATACGATACTTATTCGTGGTGGTAAGGGAAATAAGGATAGAGTAATTCCATTAGAAAACGAGCTTGGTAACCTTCTAGGGTTGTATGCCGACCATAAAGCAACCAAGGAACGTCTATTCCCGATCTCAAGCAGACAAATACGAAATTTAGTATATAGGTATAGGGGTGAGCATTTGCAGACGTCTCCACACACGTTTCGACATTCCTTCGCGGTTTATTGTTTAAAGAACGGAATGAATCTCGAGAATCTCCGACGGATTCTTGGGCACAATAGTCTTACTACAACTCAAGTTTATCTGGACTTAGTTGGAGAAGACACGGTGGAGGATTTTAACCGAGTAAGATGGGGGTAACTATGGTACAGAGTGGTAGTAATGGTAGTTAGGGTAATTTCTATTATTAATACTATTTTCTTTCTTTTCCTAGTGGTAAAACAGATAAAAGAAAAATTAAGTATATAATTAAAAATAACCTTACTACCCCCACTACGAATATTATTGTTTTATCAAATACATGTATGTAAAAATAGATTGCTATCTGTTACAATGATTGTAGGTATCAAATAAAGATAGTGAAATACTCAAAGACATATTGAGATATTAGAAAGGATTAATTGAGATTGCGTGCTTAGTGATTTTAATAATAATTTCAGAATGTGTAATTAACAAAAACATATTCTCCAATCTATTGGAATTTTTTTCTATCTAAACTGTGTTTAAAACTTAAGATAACATTTTTTATTGATAATCTTTTTTTTGTATGATTTAATTTTTCGTATGTCATTGAATTTTTCTAACACATTAACAACATTACCTAATGTTGGTTCTATATCTCCTGCTATCTTGAAATTCTTTTCAGTGATCATCATGTTAAATTCTTCCATTGTGTTATAGGCATTAATAAGGTTATCTTCTTCATCAGAAATTATGATTTTATATAGTTTTGAATCCATATAATGCATAATTCTATGATACGAGGATAACTTAAACGGTATTGGTGAAAAATCGTAACCATTCTTTATATTATACTCTTCTAAATCTCTGTTAAATTTAGCATTATCAATATTTGTATCAATTTCAATTAGAAGTGAAGTTAAAATTTTATCTCTAAGACTCTTTTCTTTTAAATAATGGATTATAAACTCTGCAATGATCACGCCAAGTATTGTTAAAATAACAGCAGATATAAATTCAGGTATAACCATAGAATCACTTCAAACAATATTTATTCTTTTATTTTCTTTCTCTCTTTTTCAATTTCTTCAATTTGTTTATGAGCTTCTTTCCACTGAGCAACACTACCAGAACGTAATACTTCTTGAAATTCTTTAATTATATCCATTGATTTTTTTAGAATTTTTCTTTCAGATTTCAGTTCTTTCTCCAATCTATCTATTTCTTGCTCTCTTAGATTTAATTTGTTCTCTTTGGAAGATAATTCCTTATCTAAACTGCCCTCTAATGAACGTAAATAAGCAAATGCAATATCACAAGCTGAGCTAACTTCCATAATCAATCCTTTCTGATCCTCACTTGAGTAAGTTGACAAAATACGATCTTTTACAAATGGGATCGCTTCCATCTGTTCTTTTTCTAAAATTCTTTTTAATAAACTATAAATCCGAGTATATTGCAGTCGTAGTCCATCCGCACCGAAATATGATCGAGAGTTAAATGTAGAAACACAACTTTTTCTTAATGCTTCTAACATCTTCATGCAAGAATACACTTCTTTTTTCATCTAAATTTGAAATATGTGTAATCCTCATAAGTTTTATGTTATAATATTTCATTAACCATGCAACTGTTGTATAATCAGAAACTAATCAATAACTCCCTCCCTTGAATCCAAATTATAAAAAGATAAATAAATACTTGAATTTGAAGTATAGGATTTAATTATCCCATTTCTTCATTCATTAGATTTAGGCTACAATCAATATTAATTCTCATATCCAGTAATACTTCTAAATAGGACTCCACATGCATCACCTACTGCTTCTCCTAATGCCATAGGAATTATTACATACAAAAGGAAGTCAGCAAACATATAGAAACCTTCTACAAGGTCAGCAGATTGTACACCAAAAACAAATATGATAGTAATAATGAAATAAGTAGTTGTAGTGATTATCTTAGGTAAATCAAATCCCCATAAATATGTAGTTGCCAGACCTAGTATGAAGAAAATTATTGCAGTTGAAACAATGTTAATTAAATCAATCATAGTAATATCCTTTGTTATTTCCTCTTCTTTTTTCTAGATAGATATCTCCAATTATCGAATGTATCAAACCTTATAATTATCAAAAATCTTGAGTTATATACACTTAATCATCAGATAATATTGCTATACCTATACCTTCTTTGTCATAGGATGAATCTAAAATATTTGCTCTATGTCCGACTATTCATCCATTTCTCTACTGTAGATTGTGCTAAATCTTCTTTTGAGTTCCAATCAGTATACATTGGTCATCGGTTAAGGATTTTCTAAGATAGAAAACAAATAATGAAACTATCAAAAGTTAAGCAAGAAAAATTGACATTCGAAAGTAGATTTATCATTCCCAAACACATTTTTTTACAACTAAACGGGATCATTGTAAAAATGAGTAGAAATGCACTTATTTCAGCCCATTTTCGCCTTAACCGATGACACATGGAATGTGTTTTTATTGAAATATTTCTTCTACTTTCTAAAAACCTTTAAATGATTTCCTGTCATTCAATAAGTGAATCATAAGGGAGGAGCTATGAAATAGAGTCTTGGTTCTCTTCTCTAAAAAAAATTGTGGTGATTTATAGTGGAGTTGTTTGAGGGACAGATTATCAGTGCGCCGTTTCTTCATGGAAAAGCAGAAGTTAAAAAATTTGAACGGAGACCAGGTTACTATATTCTTGAAGTTATTTTTTTGGATAATCATCAGTTTAAACCCTTGACTATCAATGATAAGCAACTTCATCAAGTAAAAATTGAAACTGTTTCATCATTGTCTTTTTCTAAGAGTAGTGAGGATTTTTTCTTTTGGATTGAAGCTAATATTCTTCGTCTT
>CAZFFN010000001.1:0-1683 GCA_964518165.1 uncultured Thermoplasmatales archaeon | reverse complement strand
GGGTCTTCTTATAGCACATTTAATTTTGGTTCTGGTAATAATATTGCCGGCTCTTTTAAAATTGATTTAATTAATGACACTAATAGTTTAACTTTTGGTAGAATATTTGTTTTTGATACAGGCTCAGTTGTTTATGAATTAAATAC
Organism: uncultured Thermoplasmatales archaeon; assembly: GCA_964518165.1. Taxonomy (GTDB): domain Archaea; phylum Thermoplasmatota; class E2; order DHVEG-1; family DHVEG-1; genus CAYZTD01. The sequence continues at coordinate 1,537 of CAZFFN010000001.1, read as the reverse complement.
AGCAGGTGGCATATATCATGCAGGTTTTGAATCTGCAGCTGTTGTAAAAGGTTATCCTTCTTCAAGTTATATAAATACAAAACCTTTGATTTTTGATGAATACAAAAATTTTGTGTTTCATATAGTAGAATTTAATTCATCAACGCAGATAACTGGTGGTTCAGGTAAAGGAGACTATAAGTTATCTGTGAAATCTGAGGGTAGCAGTATTTTAGCAAATAGAAATGAAACGTATAATTTAAGAATGCAGTTTTTTAATAATGATTATAGTATGAATGCAGATGCTTGGCGTGTTTTTTTTAATATTTATCATAACTTTAAAAATGATGCAATTTTTCAAAAAACAATTTATAGGAATGGAAACGATGTTTCACAGCTAGGTTATGAGCCTTTGTATTTTACAGTTGTAAGAACTGTTTGTGATGTATCATTGGGAGTATAAAAATATGAGAATTAAATTTATTAAAAATAATAGGGCAGTTTCGCAGGTAATTGGTTATGTGCTTACGCTGCAGATTGTTACAGGTCTTATGATAGGAATTGTTTATATGTCAAATGAGCAGATAAGTAAAAGCAATGAAGAAGCAGCAAAGGTGATAGCTCAAGACATTGCAAATGTTGTAAGTGAAGGTGTTATAGGTGCTGTTTCAACGAGGCGTAATATGGACAATGCTGCTTTTGAATTTGAGTTAGATGTTCCTGAAACACTTGCAGGTAAATCATATTATGTGGAGATTGCAGATGAGGTTGTATATGTTAATTCTACGGATGGCTCTGTTAGTAAAAGCGCTTCAACTTTTAAGGCTGAAGTGTTTGGTTTTGGTTTTTCTGGTAGAGCATATGGCTCTAATGGTAAAATTAAGATTTTTTCTGAGAAAAATGAGGATGTTTGTAAGTTTGATTTTGGAAATAGTACTTCAAAAGTTGAAAGTGGTTATATTCGCATCCATCCTGGTATATCAACAACGCCTGATGATTGGTTGTTAGATGGTTGGAGTAGTCGCTTGTTGTTAACTGTAAATAATGCAATTCCTGGACGAGGTTTAGAGGTTGATCTGGGAGATATTGAAAATAAAAATCAGCTTCGTGCTCAGGATTTATACGATTTTCAGTATCTTTTAAATTTAGAGCCGTCAGATATTGATTATTATAAGGCTAGAGAAGATGGATCAGATTTAAGGATATACAACCATGATGCAGGAAATATGCTTGATTATTGGATAGAATCTTGGAATCCTTATGGTACTTCAAAAGTTTGGATTAAGCTTACCGACTCTATTCCTCTTCTTGCAAATCAAAAGATGAATATTGCTATTTATTATGGAAATGAGACAAATAATAGTTATGTACAAAATCCTAGTAATGTCTTTAATTTTTATGATGATTTTAATACACGTAATAATTGTTCAGGTCCTTTTGAGTTTTCAATTGAAGAAGATGGTGATGAATCTTATCTTAAAATTACTCAAAATAATGCGACGATTTTAACTGCGGGTAAATCTGAGGGTAGTGGTCCTAAAGGTGGATCAGGAGTTGA